>CALFEW010000517.1 GCA_937958365.1 uncultured Chloroflexota bacterium
CCATGTCCCACTGGCAGATAATCGGCATTTCCGGCACGCAAATTGTTTTGTTCGTCCTGTATGCAATTGTTCTAACGGCCAAACGGCAAGCGACGCGGAGAGTAAACCATGCAACCATACGAAACGAGTGACCGATTTGAAAACCACTTGAGACGACGGCGCCTTTACCGGCAGGCGGCGCGACAGCCACGTACTGAGGCGCCGGTTATCAACCAGACGCACGTGGTTGAGGTGAAGCAGTCCATTGAACTGCTGCGGCAGCTTATTGACAAGACATCAGAAAACACCTGGCTGACGCTGGAAGGCGACCTGTCTCGCTTTAGTAGCATCGGCCTTGCCGGTCTGGTACGGGAAGACAGCCACAAGGATGACTCCGCAGACGATTTGTTTGCGCCGCTGCACAGTCGGGTAACTATTCCATTGAGCCAGACCAACGCTTACCAACTCAAGACATCCATTTTGCAGCACGTTGGCATCCGGTCGCACATCGTCCACCTTTTCCTGGACTGCGAGGATCGCCGTTTGTTTGCCGCGCACAACAAATTCCGCCAATGCACCCTCTTTGGCGGCTGGATCACCGCCGATTTTTTAACCCAGTTACAAGAGGATGGCGTGATTGTGATTCAATAGGTACACGGAAACAGGGATGGGACGGATTTTTATCCGTGAAAATCCGTCCCATCCGGTAACTACTAAGCCTCTCTAGGATTTCACCACGGAGGCACGGAGAACACGGAGGTTCTACAGGTTTAATCTCTGTGCCCTCAGTGTCTCCGTGGTAAGTAGTTGCCCATCCGTCCCATCCGTGTATCCATGCCGCCTTATTTGAAAGGAAACTATGCAAGCATTTACCACATTAACCAGCCACATGGTGGCGATTCCTACCGAAAATATTGATACCGACCAGATCATTCCGGCGCAATTTCTAAAAACCATCAGCAAACAGGGGCTTGGCAAGAATCTGTTTTACCATTGGCGTTACAACGAGGATGGTACGCCGAAGGCGGATTTTCCGCTGAACCGGCCGGAAGCGGAAGGCGCGGCCATTTTGCTGGCCGGCGACAACTTTGGTTGTGGTTCCAGCCGCGAACACGCCCCCTGGTCGCTGATGGATTCTGGCTTTCAGGCGATCATTAGCACGTCGTTTGCCGATATTTTTCGCAATAACTCGCTGAAGAATGGCTTGCTGCCCATCATTGTGGATGAGGACACGCACCGGCAGCTTCTTAGTCTGGTGGCCGAGGAACCGGGAACCCAGGTGAGTATTGATCTGGCGAGCCAGAAGCTGGTGTTGGGTGACGGCCGTTCCGTCACGTTCCCCATAGACAACTTCAGCAAAACCTGCCTGCTCGAAGGGCTGGACCAACTTGGCTACCTGCTTAAGCAAAACGACCACGTCGCCGCTTATGAAGCGGCGCATCCGGCGCGCGTCAACGCCCTTAGCCGTTAGCCAACCTTCCATAAGCAACGGAGTCAAGATTGAAGATTAAAGATTGAAGAAGCCCACCAATTTTTAATCTTCAATCTTTTTTTATGAGGAGAAATGATGAGCAAAGTATTCCTGTACGACACCACCCTGCGCGATGGCACGCAGCGCGAAGGCATTTCCTATTCCCTGGACGACAAAATCAAAATCGCCCACAAGCTGGACGAATTTGGCATAGACTACATCGAAGGTGGCTGGCCCGGCTCTAATCCCAAAGACGTCGAATTCTTCCGCAAAGCCGCCAACCTGGAGCTGAAACACGCCAAAATCGCCGCCTTTGGCAGCACCCGCCGCAAAAACGCCGACGTCGCCACCGACCCCAACATCAAGGCGCTGCTAGACGCCAATACGCCGGTCGTCACCCTGGTGGGCAAAAGCTGGGACCTGCACGTCACCGACGTGCTGGAAACGACGATGGAAGAAAACCTGGCGATGATCGGCGAGAGCGTGGCCTACTGCCGCCAGCAGGGCAAAGAAGTCATCTACGACGCCGAACACTTTTTTGATGGTTACAAAGCCAACGCCGAATATGCTGTGGCGACGGTGAAAACGGCCGCTATCAACGGCGCTCATTCCGTGGTTCTTTGTGATACCAACGGCGGCTCTTTGCCCTGGGAAGTAGAAGAGATTGTCCGTGACGTGAAGGCGCAGTTAGGCAACACGGCCGTTGGCATTCACACCCACGACGACGGCGGCATGGGCGAGGCCAACACCCTTGCGGCCGTGCGCGCCGGGGCCAACCAGGTACAGGGAACCATCAACGGTTATGGCGAACGTGTCGCCAACGCCAATCTGTGCATCGTCATCCCCGATTTGCAGTTAAAAATGGGCCGCGACTGTGTGCCGCCAGAAAAACTGCGCGACCTCACCGAACTATCGCGCTACGTGGCCGAAGTGGCCAACCTGACCCACGACAGCCATTACCCCTTCGTCGGGGCCAGCGCCTTTGCCCACAAAGGTGGCATCCATGTGGCCGCCATGCTTAAAAACCCGCTCAGCTATCAGCACATAGACCCGACCCTGGTGGGCAACCAACAGCGCAGCGTCGTTTCCGAACTTTCTGGCCGGGGCAACATCGTGGACAAAGCGCTGCAATTTGGCCTGGACGCCGAAAGCCTGGACCTGCGCGCCGTGCTGGAACAGATCAAAACGCTGGAAAACAAAGGCTTCACCTACGAAGGCGCGGAAGCGTCGGTGGAGTTGATGCTGCGCCGCACCCATCCTGCCTACGTGCCACCCTTTGAGCTGATTGATTTCATGGTGGTGGTGCAGCAGCGGCGCAAACGCGGTATGTTGGCCGAAGCCACCGTCAAAGTGCGCGTCGGGCCGAAAATTTTGCACACGGCCGCTGAAGGCAACGGTCCCGTCAACGCCCTGGACGGCGCGCTGCGGGCGGCGCTGATTGACGTTTATCCCAAGCTGGCCAACGTGAAATTGGTAGATTACAAAGTGCGCATCATAGACAGCGACAATGCCACGGCCGCGACCACCCGCGTTCTCATTGATACGCAACTGGGCCACAACCGATGGAGCACCATCGGGGCCAGCGCCAATATCATCGAAGCAAGTTGGCTGGCCCTGGCCGACAGCATGGAATACGCCCTGCTGCAATAAATCAAGATGGTCTTATAAGTCCCGGGGGCTTATAAGACCATATCTTGAATGACCATATCTTAAAAAAATTGAGTACAATTGGGTCAGACACAGACTATGGAGAAAGTGGAATGATCAATTATCCAATCGTCTATAAAGAGAAACTCCTTCAGGAAATCGAAGCGACTCCAGAAGAGTATTTACCTACTTTGCTCAACATTGTGCGCTCTTACCGCCAGAGTGTGTCTCTAAACCCGGCAGACGAGAGCTTTCGCCAGGGATGGCAAGAAGCGCTTGCTGGCGAAACTATGCCCTTAGATGATTTGTGGGCGGGCATTGATGCCCAATGAGACAAAAGACCAGTTTGAAATCCGTTTCACCCCGGATATCGGTTATACGATTTACAAAGTGCGCGTCCGCAACAGCGATTTGCAGAAAGGGAAAAGCGCCGGTTATCGTCTTTTATACTATCTTCAAACCAATTCCAGTATCATTCTCATAACGATCTATTCAAAATCAGACCAATCTGACATTTCGTCGGCTGAAGTTCGGCGTATTGTGGGCGAAGTCAAGCCACCCGCCGGTTAGAGAGTTGATTCACATGTCTACGTTTGACCGTACCCTCATCGAAAACCCCGACAACTGGCGCGAAAAGGTAGTAGAGCTGCAAAAATTGCTGCAAGCTGCCAGCGCCGAACTCATTGACGCCGAAACAGAGCTGGCCGAACGCCTGGCGGCCATCAACTCCTTTGAATTTAAGCTGCGGGCGGCCACCAGCCAGCTCGTATCTCGTCTGGAGCAGTTGGAATCGGAAATTCGCCAGTTGCGCGACCAACTGCGCGGGCTGGACAATCAGTGGGGTGACGGCCGTAGCCGCAAGGGCGACTGGTCGGTGGATGACGTAGAATACGTGGCTACCGGACACGGCCCGCAGGCGTCTGGCGCGTATCGTTACCGGGCGGCAGGGCCAGAACAAGCGCCGGTGCGATTAAATGAAGATGAAGGGGCGGAACTGAAGCGGTTGTACCGACAATTGGCGCGGCGTTTTCATCCTGACCTGGCGGTTGATGCAGTGGACCGTGAGTATCGCACGCAGTTGATGATGGCGATTAACGCCGCTTATGCGGCCGCCGACCTGGAAAAGCTGCACCAACTGGCTTTGGAACCGGATTCGGCTCATGGGATGGATTTGGCGGACAGCGACCAACACCTGGCGGAGAAGCTGCTGCGGGAATTGGAGCGGTGCCAGCGGCGCTTGGCGGAAATCAAAGAAGAGATGGCGCGGCTGGAAAAGCATAAGAGCGCCCGGTTGATGCGGCAGGCGACGCAGGCGGAACGTAACGGCCGTGACTGGCCTTCAGAAATCAAAGCCCAACTTCAGGAACAAATCACCCGCAAGCTGGTGGAGCGCGACGTGCTGAAGCAGGAAGTGGAATTCCATTCCGGCGCGGAGTCGCCGCTGGATGGCGACGCTTACGCCGACGCGGTGTGGGAAATTTCGCTGGAATACGCTTTTGAAGAAGACCCGGACACGCAAGCCGAGGAATGGACATTCCGGCGGCGTGACCGATTTTCCTATGACGATGAAGAGGACTTGGAATGAATTGTCAATGGTCAATAGCCAATGGTCAATTGCTAACCGTTGACTATTGGCTATTGACCATTAACCATTGATAATTGCTCATGCATTCTTCGGCGCAAAAGGTAGCAGACGCGGCTCAGGCCTTGGGCCTGGACATTGAGATTGTGGAGTTTGCCCAAACGACACGGTCGGCGCAGGAGGCGGCGGACGCCATTGGCTGCCAGGTGGCGCAGATTGTGAAGAGCCTCTGTTTTGTGGTAAACGGCCGTGCCACCATCTGCCTGGTTTCCGGAGCCAATCAGCTTGATGAACGTAAGCTGGCTGCCCTGGTTGGCGTGAGTCGCAAGCAAGTGCAGCGCGCCGACGCCGACGCCGTGAAAGCCGCCACCGGGTTTACCATTGGCGGCGTGCCGCCGTTTGGTCACATCAGCCCACTGCCCATTTACCTTGACGAAGATTTGTTGCAGTTCGACGTGGTATGGGCGGCGGCCGGCACGCCGTATGCCGTGTTTGCGATAACGCCCGAAGCACTGACGCAAATCAAAACGGTTCAGTCGGCCGATTTGAAGCGATAGGCGATGGCTGGCTTGCTGACTACTCCTCAAAATACCACGTCTCTTCCTCCAAAAACATCCATGTAGACGGGCCGCCGGGCACGGCCGTTAACCGCATCGGCGCCGGCCAGGGACGGTGCTGCCAGCCGGTATCATCCTCCACCAATGGCTCAAACGATTCATTTGTCAGCCGCTGGACGTCTGGCAGCAGACCGGGATCGGTTTCGCCTTCGCCAATAACCAGGTGGGGCGGCTCATTTTGCGCCACTTTCACGCCGCCGAGGTAGCAGGCAAAGACCTGTTTGTACGTTAAGTCGCGGGCCGCCGCAAAAAAGCCTATGTATTGGCTGGGCAAATCTTCGATGGCAAATGGCGTCAGCGGATTGACCAGGTTACGCGGCAGGCTGCCCTGCCAGCTTTCAAAGCGCCAGCTCCAATCGCCATAAATGCCCAGGCTCACGCCGATGATCTGGTTTTCTTTGACGCTGCCGGCTACCTGATATTGAGCGGTGTAGCCGGTAAGGCCGTCGTGCAGGTCTTGGGTGATGGTGATGACGCCGCCGCCCTGGGCAACGGCCGTTTGCACATCGGCCAACAACTGCTGCGGATTGCCTGTGGCAAAGTGCGATGTATCAAACCAGCCATAGGTTTTGTTATAGACGTATTTCGGCCACGACTTCACCTGCTTGAATGGGTCGGTTCGGCTCCAACCATCAGGACAGTTCTCGCTGGGCAGCACAACGGCCGCCAAATCTTTGTCGGGCGCGCTGCTGGCATATTCATAGACGAGACTAATCAGCAAAAGCGGCAGCAACACGCGCACAATTTGCTGCACTGTAAAATGCTTGTTGTTCATTTCCTCACACTTCATCAAAACGAATCAGATTTCATATCCAACCTCACAGTCTAACGCATCACAATCATCTTATCAAATCACTTGATTTGGTATAATCGGGCTGCTTGAGCGCGGACACGGCCGTTTCCCACCGCCCGGTCTACCACACAAGCCCATACTCAGGTGAGCCATTCACCTGCCAAACGCTTTAAGGAGAACGTATGAAAGCAACAATCACTCTACTACCCGGTGACGGCATCGGCCCGGAAGTTGTGGCCGAAGGGCGCAAAGTATTGGACATCATCGCCGCCCGATACAACCACACTTTCACGTTTAGCGAACAACTCGCCGGCGGCATCGCCATTGACGAAACCGGCCATCCGCTGCCGGAAGAGACTCTGGGCGCCTGCCTGAACAGCGACGCTGTGCTGTTGGGGGCGGTGGGTGGCCCGAAGTGGAGCGATCCCCTGGCTAAAGTGCGCCCGGAGCAAGGGCTGCTGCAACTGCGGAAATCGCTCAACGCTTTCGCCAATTTACGCCCGGTGAAGGTGTTCGACGCCCTGGCCGACGCCAGCCCGCTCAAAATGGAGCGGGTGAAAGGCGTGGACATCATGTTTGTGCGCGAACTGACCGGCGGCATCTACTTTGGGCAGCCATCGGGCCGCGAGATGGTTCCTGAAGGGCGCAGCGGCCACGACACCATGCGCTACAACGAAATGGAGATTCGGCGGGTGTTGAAGGTGGCCTTTGAACTGGCGCGCGGCCGTCGCGGCAAGGTCACGTCGGTGGATAAGGCCAACGTGCTGGCGACGATGCGCGTCTGGCGCGAAGTGGCCCACGAAGTGGCCGCCGAATACCCGGACATCGAATACGAAGATGTGTTGGTAGACGCCATGGCTATGTACCTCATCAATCGTCCGGCCGATTTTGACGTGGTGGTGACGGGCAACATGTTTGGCGACATTTTATCTGACGAAGCTTCGATGATTACAGGCTCGTTGGGGATGTTGCCTTCGGCGGCTTTGGGGGAGGCGGGTTCGATTGGTCTGTACGAACCGATTCACGGGTCTGCGCCGGACATAGCGGGCAAGGGCATTGCCAACCCGCTGGCGACGATTTTGAGCGTGGCGATGATGCTGCGCTGGAGTTTTGGCTTGCACACAGAGGCCGATGCGGTGGAAACGGCCGTTTCCCACATTCTCGCTGCCGGCCACCGCACCGGCGACATCGCTGGCCCCGGTCAAAAGCCGGTCGGCACAGTCGAGATGGGCGATCTGGTGGCCCAGGCTCTGAGCTAAAACAAAGATTGAAGATTCAAGATTGGTAGACAGAATGCCGCTCTGGAATCTTCAATCTTCCAGCATCTATCTTTTAGTACAGGAACATCGGCTTGCCCATTACCTGGCGCACTTTCGGCCGGTATTCCTTTTTGTCGTACAGTTCATCTACGTCTACACGTTTCACGCCCATGGCGACGGTACTCATGGGGATATGCGTATACGTGCCATCGCGTAAGGCCACCATGCGGCCGCTGACGCCATCCTCGATTAAATCCATCGCCATGTGGGCGTAATTGGCCGCTACCATCAGGTCCAACGCATCCGGCGCGCCGGAGCGCATCAGGTAGCCTACGCGCTGGTTGATGATGTTTTCGCCGGTGATTTTATTGAGCGCTTCGCCGGTGATTTCGCCAATGCCGCCCAGTTTGCGATGGCCGTAGGCGTCGGTTTCACCGTATTCCACGACTTTGCCGCCTACCATGTGCGCCCCTTCACTGATCGTCACCATGGCGTAATTGCTAGGGTTGGTGCGTTTGTCTCTCAACACCAGTTCCGCCAGTTTTTCCGGGTCAAAAGGCACTTCGGAGATGATGGCCCGGTCTACTCCGGCCAGATAGGAGCTGATCAGGCTGGTTTCGCCGCTGTTGCGCCCAAACAACTCCACCACGGCAATGCGTTCATGGGAGCCGGTGCTGGTGCGAAGCTGGTTGATGAACAGGACGCTGCGGGTAACGGCCGTGCTGAAGCCAATGCAATAATCTGTGCCATACACGTCGTTGTCCATCGTCTTGGGGATGGCAATTACTGGGAAGCCTTCGCTGTGCAGCCGTTCACCGTAGCTCAGCGTATCATCACCGCCAATGGGGATGAGCCGATCAATGCCCAGGAACTCCAGATTCGCCAGGACGTGGGGCGTAAAATCGCGCAAACGGCCGTCTTCCGCCTCTGCTTCTGGATGTTCTGGGTCGCGCAAGAATGCTGGGACCATGCCGGGTTTTACTTTGCCCGGATGGGTGCGGCTGGTATGCAAAAATGTGCCGCCAGTCCGATCAATGGTTCGCACGACCTGGTTGTCTAAAGTGATGAAGTTTTTGTCAAAACTTTCCGGGTCGTCCCGGTTAAAATCCAACAAGCCGCCCCAACCCCGGCGCACGCCGACAATTTCGTGCCCCTGATGGACGGCGCGGTTGACGACGGCTTTGATACACGGATTCAGACCGGGCACGTCACCGCCGCCGGTTAAAATGGCAATTTTCATCTCGATTCTCCTTCCAGTAATGGACATGACGGCCGACGGCCGTTCATAAAAAAAGGCAAGCCGTTGACCTATTGGCCCATCGGCTTGCCCCTTTTCACTTGTTGGTTTGCTCTGTGGTGTTACCGGCGAGTTACCCTTCGCTGGTCATAATCATCAACGGTTTCATCTCGAAGCTCTTATACTGCGGGCGCAAACGCTCTGTGTTGTAAAACTCTTTGATGTTGACCAGCTTTTTGGTGCTGGTAACAACGGTGATCGGCACGTTATCGTAACGGCCGTTCTTTAACACCACGAGACGGCCGTGAATGTTATTCAAAATCAGGTCCAGCGCCAGGTTGCCATAGGCCATCGGCACAATCGAATCAATCGCGTCCGGGTCGCCGCCGCGCACCAGATAACCCAGCTTTTGGTTAATGACGTTAATCGTCTTGCCATGGTTATACTTGGGCGAAATTTCCTTCAACTTGGCCGACACCATGTCGCCGATGCCGCCTAACTTGGCATGGCCGTAAGCGTCTTTCTCCGCTTCCTTAAATACCATCTCGCCGCCGGCAAACGTTGCCCCTTCCGAAACCAACACTACCGAATATCGGCTGGGGTTTTTATAGCGGTCGTCGGCCAACAAACTGGTCAACAAATCCACGTCGAACTGGTATTCCGGGATGACGCAGCGATTAGCCGCCCCGGCCATCGTCGGCAGCATGGCCGTGAAACCGGCGTAACGGCCAAACACTTCCAGCACCAAAAAGCGCTCGTGCGACCCGGCCGAGGTGCGTAAGCTGTTGGTCATCTGAATGGTGCGGGTGACGCAAGTGCTGAAGCCAATGCAATAATCGGTGCCGGGCACGTCGTTGTCCATCGTTTTGGGGATGGCCACGACTTTGACGCCTTCTTGATACAGGCGCACGCCATAGCTCAACGTATCGTCGCCGCCAATAGGGATGAGGTAATCTATGCCCAGATACTCCAGATTTTTGATGATTTCCGGCGTCAGGTCATTGACCTCGTTGCTATAGGCATCACGGAGATGTTCGGGCACGTCGTTTTTGCGCATGTGGCTGGGGCGGGTGCGCGAACTGTGCAAAAATGTCCCACCGGTGCGGCCAGCTTTGTTCACAACCTCTTCGGTCAATTCCTGGTAATTGTAGGTGTTGTCAGCTTTGGGATCCCGAATCAATTCGGTGACACCAGCCCAACCCCGGCGCAGGCCAATCACTGTGTACCCCTCCCGAATGGCGCGAATCGTCACTGCCCGAATCGCCGGATTCAGGCCGGGCACGTCGCCGCCGCCGGTCAGGATGCCAATCACCCCTTTGGTTTTGTTTACATTTGCCATGAAAATCAAGCTCCTTTTTCAAGTTGAGTGCTTTGCAAGTATATCCTGCTTCTTCAGGAATTTGTGGGATTTGGCGCTGCTTGTCACTTGCCGCGGAGTCAACCCTTTCAATTCCTGAAAAACGGGTTCTTGTTGAACTTAATCAGTTTCTACTAAGCCTCTCTGGGATTTCACCACGGAGGCACGGAGAGTACGGGGATTCTACAGGTTTAATCTCTGTGCCCTCAGTGTCTCCGTGGTAAGTAGCTACCTTAATCATCGGATTGTCCGCGTGGGGCCGGTTGGGCCAGGATGTGGGCAATTGGCCGCAAATCCATCCACCACTGCGTTTTGGGGCGGGCGTGTTCGTTGTCCATGAGCCGGGGCAAATCTTCCACGTCGGTCAAAACAAATTCGCCGCCCACCAGACCAATGTAGGCGCTTTCGGCACGGCCGTTCAGAATCTGCCCCTCCAGGTAATCCACACAATCAGAGGCCAGCCGGGTGGCTAAAATGCGGTCGTAGGGCGTGGGGTTCCCCCCCTGCTGCATATGGCCCAAAATCGCCTGACGCACGTCGAACAGGTCGCCGCCCTCTTCTTCAAACAAGGCGCGCATAAAATCTGTGGAATAGATGTCGTTGGCATGTTCGTTACGAATCATCAAACCGACTCGTTTGCCGCGCTGAAAACCTTCCGTCAATTGGGCCACATCTTGCACCAGGTCTTTTAATGTAACGCCCTCTTCGTGGATGTAAACGCGCTCTGCGCCAGTAGCCAGGGCGCTCATCAAAGCCAGGTAGCCGCAATAATGCCCCATCACTTCCACCACAAACGTGCGGCGGGAGGCAACGGCCGATTGTTTGATTTTATCCACCGCGTCCACGATGCTGTTTAGGGCCGTGTCTGCGCCCACACTCAATTCCGACCCTAACAGGTTGTTGTTGATGGTGGCCGGCAGGCAAATCATGGGAATCTGGAAAGCGGGGTAGTTTTCGCGCAGGCGGTGCATTTCGTAAATGGCTTTGTAGCCGGTCCAGCCGCCAATCATCAAAATGCCTTCAACCTTGTTTTCTTCCAGGTTGCGGGCAATGGCGTACCATTCGCCGCCTTCTGGGGCCGTCCGGTTTGTGCCCAGTTCGGAGCCGCCACGCGGGGCCAGGCCGGATACGTCCATCCAGTTCAACTCGCGGATTTCGCCGCGAATCAGGCCACGAAACCCCCGGTTGACGCCCATCATGATGTGCCCTTTATCTGTGCCCAGACGCACGGCCGCGCGCACGGCCGTATTCATTCCCGGCGCTGGTCCACCGGCGTTTAACACCGCCAGCCGCAGACGGCGCTGGCCGGGCGTGGGCGGATGGGGCAGCGCCCGCACCAGCGTGCGCAGCGTGCGAAACGATTTTTTAAAGCTGCGGCCGCGCAGGTCCATCGCTTTTTCGTATTGCCCAGACTGTACGGCTTCGGTTACGGCCTGGGTTACTTCCAGGCATTTCGCCAGCGGCGTGCGCGTGATTTTGTTGCCCTGGATGCCCATGACAAACGGTTCCGCGCCCGGTTCGTCGCCCAGCAATTCTTCGACGGCGCGCACGCCCAATTGGGTAGCCAGGTTGCGGTCGAAGGCGCTGGGCGCGCCGCCGCGCTGTACGTGGCCCAGCACGGTAATACGGGCATCTTCACCCAGGCGCTCTTCTAAGGTTTGCTTGATGTAGTCACTGGTGATGGCTTTGCCGTAGCGATCTTGCGCGCCTTCGGCGATGATGACGATGCTGTCACGACGGCCGTTTTCCCGCCCTTTCGCCAGCACTTCACACATCTTCGCTTCCCAGTTGTCCAGGTTCGGCGGCGCTTCCGGGATCAGTACCCAGTCCGCGCCGGTCGCCAGGGCGCTCATCAACGCCAGATAACCGCAGCGCCGCCCCATGACCTCAATCACAAAACTGCGTTGGTGGCTGGCGGCTGTGCTGGTAATGGCGTCCACCGCTTCCACAATGCGATGCAGCGCCGTATCCGCGCCTGTCGTCATGTCCGAGCCATACATGTCGTTATCAATGGAGCCGATGATGCCGGCGATGGCCAGATGGGGGTGCTTGTCGGCCACTTCTTGGGTGATGACGCCGGTTTGCAGCAGTTCACCAATCAGGCTGGGCCATTCCTGGTGCAGCTTAAATGCGCCGGTCAGGCTGCCATCGCCGCCAATGCACACCAGTGTGTCAATGCCATTTGCCAACAAGTTGGCGACAGCCCGCAGGCGTCCGGGCCGCTCCCGAAATTCGGCGCAGCGCGCCGAACCAATCACTGTGCCACCTTGCTGTAAAATCCCGCCGACTTCGTTCCAGCGCATCGGCCGTATGTTGCGGCCGCCATCTACCATTCCCTGGTAGCCCTCATAAATAGCATACGCTTCCGCCCCGCGATCCAGCGCCGTGCGCACGACAGAACGCACGGCGGCGTTCATCCCTTGCGCGTCGCCGCCGCTTGTAAATACGCCTATTCGTTTCATGTGATCATCCTTGTTCATCGAAATAACCTCCCGGCGGTTTCCGCCGCCGATTTCCGCCAGCGATCAATACCTTCGAGAGGTTGAGACTCTTCCATGCCGGGCAGGGGGAGCTGAGGCGCGCCACAAGCCCGCTCTCCCGGCTGAGTTTGGCAATCATATCAATCTTAAGGTCCTGTAGACCCAAAGAAAACGGTGGGAAATTGTGGTAGGAAATTCGCAGGAACCGTTTCAATACGGCCTGCCCTTAATACTACTATTTTCGGGCTGTTACGCAACTTTTCCCCGGCGATCGGCCATCTTGTAACACAGAACCCCCAAGGGGTGAGAGAGGCCCAAGGAGGCTGCGAATCTGGCTCCCTTTCACCCGGTAGTCTCCTGCATTATGTTTGCAGATTGATGAATGGTACGCGGATAAACGCAGATAAAGCGGATTTGCGCGGATAAATCGGCAAAAAAACTGCGTTTATCCGCCGCATCCGTGAAAATCCGCGTTCTATTTCTTAAAAAGTGCAAAGGTAGTGACCTGTATCACGTGCCATGAAACGGCCGTTATTCCCCAGGGCGCGGTGTCGCTGTTGGTGGTGTGTTGGGTGGGGGCGGGACTGTTACGTCGGGTACGTTGGCGGCGTTGGTGGCAGTGGTGTAAGCCGCGCCGCCGGACACCCAACAGTCCGGGCCATCTGCCAGCGGCGGGCACTGCACGCGCCACCAACCGCTGGCCGCGTGCCGCCCGGTGATGATCGCCTGGTCGCCGGCCAGGAAGAAGCCCACCCGCGCATACTGCACGCTGGGGCCGCTGCGAATGTTCAGGTCTACCAACATGCGGACGGTGGGTTGGCCGTCGTTGGGGAAGGGGGCAACGGCCGTGCCCGTCACCGGCGCGCTCTGACCCGGCAAAGTCACCGTCGGGGCGAGCGTATTCCCGGATGGCGTGGCCGGAACGGCCGTCAGGCCCGGCGGTGGCAGCAGAGGCGACTGCGGCGTACCGGCAAACGCATTACACGCCAATGAAACCAACACCAATGAACCCACCAACAACCACAACACGCGGTGACGCTGCATAAAAGCCTCCAAACTTACCAGTTTACCCGCCAACTTATCAGTCAACCGCCGTGCGAATGCGCAAACGGCC
>CALFEW010000518.1 GCA_937958365.1 uncultured Chloroflexota bacterium
TTCTAAGACCTTTATTGCCCAGCAGAGGACTTCACGTATCAAGACCATTTTTGAACTCGGTTTCAGATGAGGCATACATTACGGTTCAAGAAATACAAGTCCCCGCAAATGTTTTTTACTATCAAGAAACAACCTCTATAGAAATTGAGACAATACATGGCGTTAAAGGGCAAACACATGAAGCTACATTGCTGCTTGAAACATATTGGTATGATTACCATCTCCACAAACTATTACCCTATCTGAAAGGGGGGCGAGAGAAGAAGATTGCAGCTCAAAATCAACGTCGTTTGAATTTAGCTTATGTAGCAATGTCTCGACCAACCGATTTGTTGTGTTTGGCAATGAGAGCCGGAAGTCTGGATAGGACAGACATTGCAGATTTGGAAAGAATTGGTTGGAAGGTTGAGCGGTTGTAAGTCTATACTTTTCCCAGGTTGTTAGATAAAAACAGCGCAGGTTTTTGGTGAAACCTGCGCTGTTTCTATCTTTTCCTACGGCAAACTCCTACAGTTCCCCGTGCCCTGAATCACACTGTGGTCATGATTCGCCACCAGCACGCACAACTGCGTCGCCCCGACCGGCCGATCCGCCAGCCCATAACTGCTGAACGGACTGCCCCCACCATACACATACCACGGCCCCGTCCCCGGCACACCTGCCTGCTCCGGCGGTACCGTGTCGAAGAAAAAGTGGACGTGGGTGTGCATGATGTCCGGCGTAAAACCAGTCGTCTGGAAGGCAACGGCGTACTGGCTGCCCGCCAGCGTAATGCCGGTGATGGTCGCCGAGAGGGCGGGCGCGGCCGTGCCGCTGGTAATCATCGGCAGGTAAACGGTAGACCGCGCCTCCGCCAGCGCATACGCCGCCATGGGCGCATCCGGCACGCGGCAGCTAACCCAGTTCGCCTGCACGTCCCGCTCACAAGTCACGCCGTCCCACGCCCAGCCGCTGCCATCCCAAACCTGCACTGTCAGCAGATTTTCATCCAGTCCGGCCACATCCACCTGGGCATAGGTGACGGTGATAACGGCCGTTTCCGCCAACACCAACTCTGCCATCATCTGGTTCTCTTGATAGCCGCTCAAACGGAAGGCACGACCGGCATAACCGGCCGGAAGTGGATGACCCGGCGCGGTCAGTTCCTCATAGGCCAGCACCGTGTCGGCAAAGACCGCGCCGCCGGGTACGGTGATTTCCGTGCTGTGACTGCCTGCATAAGACAGCGTTTCAGTCAGCAGCGGCGTCAGCCTCACCTGGGCATCCACGATGCGCGTGACGGCCGTTTCCTGCCCCACCGCACTGTAACCACCCGCCGCCGACACCCCATACACGCTGTTGCTGATGGTCTCATTGGCGCTGACAACGGCCGTTACCTGCGAAGCAAAGCCATAACCGGGCAGCGTGGGAATCGTCCAGCTTACCTGGCTGCCGTTGTAACTGCCGCCGGAGACATAGGTCGCGCCGGGCGGCAGCAGGTCGTTAACGGTCAATCCGGTGGCGTCAGTGCCGCCGCGATTGGTGATCGTCAGGGTGTAGGTGATCGGGTCGCCAGCCAGCGCCGTTGCCGGAGCCGTTTTGCTGATTTCCAGGTCAGGCGTGATGGTGGTGCGGATGCCCACAGTCGCCACATCGGCCAGAAAACCGCTGCAATGATGGGCCACCACGTTCACCCGCTGCATCCCGGCTTGTGACCAGTTGAACGCAGCCGCAGCCGTGCCCTGCCCACTTACCGGTTCCGGTGACCAGGTATAGCTCACACCGGACAGCGCTGTCGGCGTAATCGTGGCGGTGAACTGATAATTGGTATTGACTGCACCTGTGTCCGGCCCGTTGACCTGAACGGCCGTTAGCGCCGTATCGCAGCCCGGCGGCAGCACGTAAAACGCGCCCACCACGTCCGCATCCTGCACCTCCCCGTCGTCATTGTTCACCGTAAACTCGACCATGTAGCGCCCCGGCG
>CALFEW010000519.1 GCA_937958365.1 uncultured Chloroflexota bacterium
ACGGCCGTGCATCTCTTCCGCCAGCGCCTCCGCCAGCCTATCCGCCAGCGCCTTCAGCAGGATGGCATGATAGTCGTCGTGGGCCGCCTCAAACTCGCGCACCTTCTCATCCACGCCCACCCCGGCCGTCACCGCAAAAAAGCCCAAATAATCCGCCAGCCCACTCTCCACCGGCGCAACAAAATCGGCCAACGCAACATTCGGCCGCCCCGGTGGCTTCTCCATCTGCTGCCGCAGCGTATGCACCACCGTCAACACCTCTGTCCCTTTGTCCCTTTGTCCCTTTGTATTAAAAACAACAATATCATCCCCCACACTATTTGCCGGGAACAACCCAATCACCGCCCGCGCCGTGAGCCACTTCTCCTGCACGATACAATCCAGCATTGCCAGCGCGTCCTGGTAAAGCTGCGTCGCCGTTTCGCCGATCACCGGGTCTGCCAAAATGCGCGGGAATTTGCCCGCCAGTTCCCAGGCCGTGAAAAATGGCGTCCAGTCCATGTAGTCGCGCAATCCGGCCAGGTCTATATTGTCAAAGACGCGCACGCCGGTGAAGGTAGGCGCGGGCGGCTGGTAATTGGCCCAATCGGCCGGGAATTGGTTGGCGCGGGCTTCGGCCAACGGCCGTAACCGCTGCTTATCCCGTCTGTTGCCATGTTTTTCCCGCAAAGCGACATACTCTGCCTTCACCTGATGGATGTAGTCGTCGCTGTCACCGAGTAGATGGGTCGCCACGCCCACGGCGCGGGAAGCGTCTACCACGTGGATGACCGGGCCGCGGGTGTAGTTGGGTTCGATTTTAACGGCCGTGTGAATCTTAGACGTCGTCGCCCCGCCAATCAGCAGCGGCAGGTCGAAGCCTTGCCGCTCCATTTCGGCCGCCACGTGGCGCATTTCCTCCAACGATGGCGTAATCAGCCCACTCAGGCCAATGATGTCTACGTTTTGCTCGCGGGCGGTCTGCAAAATGCGCTCGGCCGAAACCATCACGCCCAGGTCAATCACATCGTAGCCGTTGCATTGCAGCACCACGCCGACGATGTTTTTGCCAATGTCGTGGACGTCGCCTTTCACCGTCGCCATCAGGATTTTGCCGTTGGACTGGTCCATCAGGCCCAGTTCTTCTTTTTCGGCTTCCAGGTAGGGAACCAGATGGGCGACCGCCTTTTTCATGACGCGGGCGCTCTTGACCACCTGGGGCAGGAACATTTTGCCCGCACCGAACAGGTCGCCGACCCGATTCATGCCTTCCATGAGCGGCCCTTCGATGACGTGTAACGGCCGTTTTGCCGCCAGTCGCGCCGCTTCGGTATCTTCCACAATGTAGGCGTCAATGCCCTTCACCAACGAATAAGACAACCGCTCGTTGACGGGCAGTTCGCGCCAGCTTAAATCTTCCTGGCGCTCTTTGCCGCCGCCGCGCACTGTCTCCGCCAGGGCCACCAGCCGCTCCGTGGCGTCCGGTCGGCGGTTAAACAGCACGTCCTCAATGGCCGTCAGCAGCGGGCCAGGAATTTCCTCGTAGATGGCTAATTGCCCGGCATTGACGATGCCCATGTCCATGCCCGCCTGAATGGCGTGGTACAGAAACGCGGCGTGCATCGCCTCGCGCACGGCGTCGTTGCCACGAAAGGAGAAGGAGAGATTGCTCACCCCGCCGCTGATCCGCGCATAAGGCAGATGGGCCTTAATCCAGCGCGTCGCTTCCAGGTAGGCGATGGCGTAACCGTTGTGTTCTTCGATGCCGGTGGCGATGGCAAAAATGTTGGGGTCGAAGATGATGTCTTGCGGCGGGAA
>CALFEW010000520.1 GCA_937958365.1 uncultured Chloroflexota bacterium
TCCACCCCCGGCGTCGGCCTGATCTCACCGCCGCCCCACCACGACATCTACTCCATCGAAGACCTGAAACAGCTCATTCATGACCTGAAAAACGCTAACCCGCGCGCCCGCATCAACGTCAAGCTCGTCTCTGAAGTGGGCGTGGGCACAATCGCCGCCGGGGTCGCCAAAGGCTACGCCGACGTCATCCTCATCAGCGGCCACGATGGCGGCACGGGCGCATCGCCGCAAACCAGCATCAAACACGCCGGGCTGCCCTGGGAATTGGGCCTGGCGGAGACCCATCAAACCCTCATGCTCAACGATTTGCGCAGCCGCGTGACGCTGGAAACGGACGGCCAGCTTAAAACCGGGCGCGATGTGGTCGTCGCGGCCTTGCTGGGCGCGGAAGAATTTGGCTTCGCCACCGCGCCGCTGGTGTCGCTGGGCTGCATCATGATGCGCGTCTGCCAGAAAGACACATGCCCGGTTGGTGTGGCAACGCAAAACCCGGACCTGCGCCAAAAATTCGCCGGTAAGCCGGAACACGTGGAAAACTTCATGCGCTTTGTCGCCCAGGAAGTGCGCGAACTGATGGCTCAACTGGGCTTCCGCAGCCTGGAAGAAATGGTCGGCCGCACGGACAAACTGCGGATGCGCGACAACATTGACAACTGGAAAGCGCAGGGTTTAGACCTGACGCCCATTTTGCACCAGCCGGAAGTCAGCCCGAAAGTGGGGCGTTACTGCCAGGTTCCGCAAAATCATGGGCTGGACCAGGGCATGGACCGCCAAATGTTGCTGTGGTTGTGCAAAGACGCCCTGGACACTGGCAAGAAAATCAACGCCACGCTGCCCATTCGCAACGTTCACCGCACGGTGGGCACGATGTTGGGCGGCGAAGTGACGCGGCGCTACGGCGCGAAGGGGCTGCCGGAAGACACCATTCACCTGCATTTTCAGGGATCAGCCGGGCAAAGCTTTGGCGCGTTTATCCCCAAAGGCATGACGCTGGAATTGGAAGGCGACGCCAACGATTACCTGGGCAAAGGGCTGTCGGGCGGCAAACTCATCCTCTATCCGCCGGCGGCGGCAACCTTTGACCCGGCGGAGAATATCATCACGGGTAATGTGGCGCTGTATGGCGCGACCAGCGGCGAGGCTTACGTCAACGGCATAGCTGGCGAGCGATTTGCTGTGCGGAATAGTGGGGCAACGGCCGTTGTCGAAGGCGTCGGTGATCATGGCTGTGAATACATGACCGGTGGCCGGGTGGTTATCCTGGGACACAGCGGGCGCAATTTTGCCGCAGGCATGTCCGGCGGCATCGCCTACGTGCTGGACCGCGAAGGTGACTTTTACCAGCGCGTCAACATGGAGATGGTCTCCCTGGAGCGCCTGAAGGATTACGACGAAATCGAAGCGCTGCGCCTGATGGTCCTCAACCACGCCAAATACACCGACAGCAAACGCGCCTGGGACATCCTGGCCGTGTGGCCGGAGATGGTTCCGCAGTTTGTGAAAGTGCTGCCCAACGATTACAAGCGTATGTTACAGGCCATCGAACAGGCCAAAGCCACCGGCCTGGACCAGGACGAAGCGGAAATCGCCGCCTTCGCCGCCAACATGAACGACGCCGCCCGCGTAAGTGGAAATTAAGAGATTTGCACCACGGAGGCACGGAGAACACGGAGATTAAAAACTCTGCGCCCTCCGTGCCTCCGTGGTGAATATGAAACAACATGGCAAAAGCGACTGGATTTTTGGAATTTGCACGAGAGACCCCGGCCGACCGGCCGGTTTTGGAGCGTTTGCGCGACTGGCAGCCGATTCACCTGCATCTGCCGGACGGCCGTTTGCAGAATCAGGCCGCCCGCTGTATGGATTGTGGCACACCCTTTTGCCATACAGGCAAAGTCATCAACGGCATGGCCTCCGGCTGCCCCATCAACAACCTCATCCCCGAATGGAACGATCTGGTGTATCAGGGCTTGTGGCAAGAAGCCTATGATCGGCTGAGCAAAACCAACAACTTCCCCGAATTTACCGGGCTGGTCTGCCCTGCGCCGTGCGAAGCGGCCTGCACGTTAGGCATCAACGACCCGCCGGTCACGATTAAAAGCATCGAATACGCCATCATCGAAAAAGCCTATGAAGAAGGCTGGGTAAACCCTAACATCCCGGCCAGTCGTACCGGCAAAAAAGTGGCCGTCATCGGTTCTGGGCCGGCCGGGCTGGCCTGCGCCGACCAGTTGAACTGCGTCGGCCACCAGGTGACGGTGTTTGAGCGCGCCGACCGCCTGGGCGGCCTGCTGATGTATGGCATCCCCAACATGAAACTGGACAAAACCCTGGTGCAGCGCCGTCTGGATTTGATGGCGGCCGGCGGCATCACTTTTTGCCCCAACACTCACATCGGCGTGGACTTTTCGGCCGGGCAACTGCGCCAGGAGTTTGACGCCATTGTGATTTGTACCGGCGCAACAAAACCACGGGATTTGGCCGCCAAAGGGCGGGAACTGCACGGCATTCATTTTGCGATGGACTTTTTGCAGGGCAATACAGCGGCGGTGTTGGGAACGGGGGAGAATGGTCAATGGTCAATGGTCAATGGTCAATTGCCAATTGATGCCGCCGGCAAAGATGTGATTGTGATTGGCGGCGGCGACACGGGCACGGACTGTGTGGCGACTTCGCTGCGGCACGGCTGTAAAAGCCTGGTGCAGTTCGAGATCATGCCGCAGCCGCCGATGCAGCGCGCGCCGGACAATCCCTGGCCGCAGTGGCCGAAAGTTTACAAGCAAGATTATGGACAGGAAGAGGCTACGGCCGTTTTCGGCAAAGACCCACGCCAATACGCCATCATGACCAAACAGTTCATCGGCGACGCGCAGGGGAACCTGCAAGCGGTGGAGACGGTGGAGATTGAGTGGGTGATGGATGGCAACGGCCGTCCGCAGCTTCACGAAGTTCCCGGCACGCTCAAAACCTGGCCGGCGCAGTTGGTTCTGCTGGCGATGGGCTTCCTCGGCCCGGAGAACCCGGTGCTGGCGCAGTTGGGCGTGGCCCAAGACGGCCGTTCCAACGCTCAGGCGCAGTACGGCGACTTTATGACCAACGTGCCGGGCGTGTTTGCCGCCGGTGATGCCCGGCGTGGGCAAAGCCTGGTGGTATGGGCAATTAACGAAGGGCGCGGCGCGGCGCGCGCCGTAGACCTGTGGTTGATGGGGGAAACGGACTTGCCGTAGAAACGTTTTTTTGAGCGAGAAACATACCCCAGATTGGTCCAATCTTCTGAGATTGGACCAATCTACGCTCTACCAGAACCCGCGAATCGCGTACACCACGATAATCAGCAAGACAAAAATCGAAAGCGCCGCCCAGAGGCGCTGCAAGCGCGTCTGCGAGCGCTTAAAAATCCACCAGTACACCGCAAGGACGCCGAAACCGGCCAACACGCCGCTGACGCGGTAGGTGACGGCAAAAACCGGAAAATCTTGCGCCAGGTAACGCTGCGTAAACAAGACCAGATGCCCCACCCAGTTGGCAAAAAATGCGCCCAGCCAGAACTGCGCCCCAATCAGCGGCAGGCCGCCGCGTCGCGCCACCATCCACACAAAGCCGCCCAACACCAGGAATAAAACCACGCCGCGTTCCGTCTCGATGGTCAACTGGCCCAGCAACGCGCCCGCTTCCAGCGCCGTCCAGGCGAAGAAGCCGCTGAGGATGCCATACCATGCCTGGTGTACGGCCGTTCGCCCCTGATCCAGGCTGCGGTGTAGCAAGAAAAAAGCGACGGTGAGCATAACGGCCGTTTCCACCGCCAATACTATCGGCCCCGCCCGCTTCGCTAAAATCGTGGTCACAATCAGCAGCACCACAATGAGCAAAAAGGCCAGCGAGGCCAGCAGCCCATCCACCAAACGACTGCGGCGATCCGCAGCCTGTTCTGCTTCCGACGAAGCAGAAAGTTGATCCAGGTTTAATGTCTTTGAATTCATGCCCACGATTATATCCGGTCAGATCGCCCTGTTGGTATGAACAATTTCACTCCTTTTACACATGAATATCACGTATCTTCGTGTCACACGGCCCAGAAACTTGTTATGATTAGCTCTGGTTTGTAACAAACAAACAACCTCCGCAAGGTTGGATTCGCCAAATCTCTCGGAGGATTTTTTTGATAGGAGTATTTGTAATGACATCGAAGGCATTATTGGTTTTGGGAGTGCTGACGCTGCTTGTCGTTGTTGGGTTTCCTTTAAACGCCCAGAGTGTCCCCAACGCGCAGATCGAGACAACGATGTTCACAGCCGAAGATTGGCAAAACGGCCGTGGCGCAGGTTATGAGATTACCGCCGATGGCTTGCAGAGTGATGGGGTGGGCTTAACGGCCGTTTACACCTCTGCCACCATCACCGCGCCGTTTCCCTTCAACGCCCTCGTTCCACGCTGGCAGGCTAACTTACCAGAGGGTGCGCAGATGGAACTGCTGCTGCGCACGGCCAAAACTGCCGGAATCTGGAGCGACTGGGCAGACATTCACGCCCACGGCGATTGGACCCTGCCGGAAGATGAAATCATCACCGGCGACATGCTGGCCGTACCGGCCGCCGACGAAACCCATGAGTTTGTCCAGGTACAAATCATCCTGACGTCAGAAACGGCCGTAACCCGGTCGCAGCTACAAACCCTATCGCTCACCTTCATAGACAGCACCGGCGGCCCAACCATCGCAGAAATGCAGGCGCAGCAGGCCCAGTTAGATGCGGAACGGGAGGAAACGGCCGTAACCACCGCCTATCCGCGCCCCTCCGTCATCAGCCGCGCCGTCTGGTGCATCTACGACACCTGCGACGACGTTGAAGACCTGGTCTACGAACCCGTCACCCATCTGATCGTCCACCACACCGTCACCGACAACGGGTATTCCAACGCCGCCAACGTCGTGCGCGCCATTTACCTCTTCCATCGAGATACGCAAGATTGGGGCGACATTGGCTACAACTACCTCATTGACCGGGATGGCGTGATTTTTGAAGGCCACATGAACGAAGATTACCTTAATCTGGACGTGGTGGGCATTCACGCCGGCGGCGCCAACAGCGGCAGTTTGGGCACGGCCCTCATCGGCACATTTACCACGCCGGATGAGTACCAGGAGTGGGGCACGCCTCCGGCGGCCATGCTAAATTCGCTCGCCAACCTGTTCGCCTGGAAAGCCGATCAGCGCGACATTGAGATTTATGACGCCAGCCGCCCCGTTAACATGGGTTGGGGGCTGCCGCACATCATGGGCCATCGTGACGTGTATGGCGGCACGAATACGCTTTGTCCCGGCGGCAATGCCCAGGCGCAGTTGCCCTGGCTGCGCACGGCCGTTGCCCAACGCATCGGGCAGGTATCGCCATTCACCTTTGTCAGCGAAACGAGTTCCGCGTTTACGCACAGCAACGCCTACTGGTACGAAGCGCCCCAGCAATGCGGCTGGCAAGGCCACGCCTATTACACCTGGTCCACCACCAATCCGGCGGAAAGCACCAATTGGGGCGAGTGGCGGCTAAATATCCCCACGGCCGGTTATTACGAAATTCAGGTATACGCCCCTTACTGCGACACCGACAATTCCGAAACCAACGGAGCGCGCTACCAAGTGCGGCCCGATGGCATCGCCGAAACAGTTGTCGTCAGCCACGAAGACAATGTGGGGCTGTGGATGTCTTTGGGGACGTTTAACCTGCCTGCCGGGTCT
>CALFEW010000521.1 GCA_937958365.1 uncultured Chloroflexota bacterium
ACTGCGCCTGACCGAGTGCATCGTCAAGGAAGCGGACTTCACCGACGCTGACCTGACCGGCGCGGTCTTTACCGGCGCAGATTTAAGCGGCAGCCGCTTTGTGAACTGCGACCTGACGCAGGCCGATTTTAACGACGCAACCCATTACGCCATAGACGTGAAGCAAAACTGGCTGAAGAAGACGAAGTTCTCTTTGCCGGAGGCGGTGGCCTTGCTGAAGGGATTGGATATTGTGCTGCGGGAGTGAGAAACGGCCGTTAAAGAAAAAAACCCCCTGCCGTGCAGAGGGTTGGAAATGCCAATCATGATGTGGGGAACAACGGCCGTTACCCGCCGCCCAACGTCAATCCCAAAATACCTGAAATCAATACAAACAAAAACGACAACACACCGCACGACAATACCACCGCAAAGAGTATGATAAACGCCAGTACGTAGTTAATGGATTGGTCCTGCCCTTCTTCCTCTTCCATGGTTATCCCTTCCGGTTGATCTGGTTTTCACAAAGACGCGCCAATTGTAACCCAACCTATGCCATTCGTCATGTGGGAAGGGCAGGAGATTAGAGATTGGAGATGGCGCCATCTCCAATCTCTAATCTCCAACCTCCCTACATCCGAAACACCCCATAATGCGGCTGGCCGGGCGTCACATAATCCACGTTGTTGGCAACCGATAAGCCCACGCTGAGCGCCTGCCGCGTATCACGCGGATCAATGATGCCGTCGTCCCAGAGGCGGGCTGTGGCGTAATAGGGCGACGATTCTTGCTCAAATTTCTGGCGCGTCATCATCTGCATCATTTGGATGGCGTTCTGGTCCGGTTCCACGCCTTTCTTGCGTGCCCGTTCCTCTTGCACGATAGCCAGCACGCCCGCCGCCTGTTCGCCGCCCATGACGGCGATGCGGCTGTTCGGCCAGGTCCACAGAAAGCGGGGGTCATAGGCACGGCCGCACATGGCATAGTTGCCCGCGCCATACGAGCCGCCCACGATGACGGTAAACTGCGGCACAGTGGAAGTGGCGACGGCGTTGATCATCTTGCTGCCGTGTTTGATGATGCCTTCGCGTTCATACTTGGTGCCGACCATGAAGCCGGTGATATTTTGTAAATAGATGATGGGTGTGCGCTGTTGATTGCACAATTGGATGAACTGCGCCGCTTTGTTGGCTTCCTCAGAGAAGAGAATGCCGTTGTTGGCGATAAGGCCCACCGGCCAGCCGTTAATGGCGGCGTGGCCGACCACCAGCGACGTGCCGTAATCCCGCTTGAACTCCAGGAAGCGTGAGCCGTCTACGATGCGGGCGATGACTTCGCGGATGTCGTAGGGGATTTTGGCGTCGGCGGGGATAACGCCTAGTAATTCGTCGGGATCGTAGGCGGGGGGTTCGGGGGATTGGCGGCGGGCCAGGTTGGGTGTTGGTTTGGGCTGCTGCAACTGCTGCATGATAAGCCGGCCGATGCGCAGGGCGTCGGCGTCGTTTTCGGCGGTGTAGTCGCTGACGCCGGAAATCTGGGCGTGCATGTCGGCCCCGCCAAGCGTTTCATCGTCCACCACTTCGCCGGTCGCCATTTTAACCAGGGGCGGGCCGCCGAGATAGACGGTGGCCTGTTTGCGCACCATCACCACGTAATCGCTCATGCCCGGCACGTAAGCGCCGCCCGCGGTGGAGCTGCCAAAGACCAGGGAGATTTGTGAGATGCGCTGCGCCGACATGCGCGCCTGATTGGCGAAGCTGCGCCCGCCGAGAATAAAAATTTCGTCCTGATGCAGCAGATTGGCCCCGGCCGATTCGACGAGGGCGATGGAGGGCAGGCGGTTTTCTTCGGCGATGGTTTGGCCGCGCAGGGTTTTGTGCAGGGTCATGGGGTAGACGGCCCCGCCTTTAACGGTGGCATCGTTAACGAAGATCATGCTCTCTACGCCGCTGACGACGCCGATGCCGATAATGTTGGAGGCGGCGGGCGATTCATCGTTGTACATGCCGTAGGCGGCCAGGGGGGACAGTTCTAGAAAGGGTGTGCCGGGGTCGAGCAGCAGTTCCAGCCGTTCGCGGGGCAGCAGTTTGCCCAGTTCGCGGAATTTGTCTGCGCCGCGTGGCCCGCCACCGGCGCGAATGACGGCCAGGCGTTGGTTGAGTTGGTCTACCAATTTCTGCATGGCGGCGTGGTTGGCGGTGTATTCTTCGCTGCGGGTATTGAGATGTGAATCGAGTCTGGTCATG
>CALFEW010000522.1 GCA_937958365.1 uncultured Chloroflexota bacterium
GGGGAAAGGCTCCGCCCAGCACCAGATCTACAGGCTACTCTTTGGCCACAGGAAACTGAATCTCGGCCTATACGGGAAAACTCGCCAATTTTGAACATGCCTGTAGTTTACTGTCTCGGGTAACCCGAGAGTCAAGCAGGGATTTTTAGCCAATTATCTCTTTTTCTGCGGGCTGGCAAACGGGAAACGGCCGTTGCCGCTTCGACTCGCAGTGAGTTGGACCGGACGCCGGCGGCCTGTAACGGCCGTGTACCGGCCAAGCTCCACAAGTAGACAAACAACCCTAGCAATCCCGTCCATAGCATCATTCGTTTGCTGGCCATTGTCATCCACTGCCTACCTTTTGGTTAGTGAAACGGCCGTTTTGTCCATTATATAGGGAAGAGCTGTCCGTTGGCTGGCGGCCCCGTAACTTGCTCCCGCCGCCTGGTTGCGTCAGGCATCGGACAGGAGGAAACCGTGTGCCGTAACATCAAACAACTGCGTTTACCCGACCGACCGCCCACCATGGGTCGGGCAATGCAGGCAAGTTAGTGGGCAGGCGTCCATCAGCCAATGACTGCGGTGCTATACTCTTCGTTATGACCCTGTACGCCCCTGTCACTTCGCAATTACAGCGCATTCTCAACGCCGCTACCAGCCAGGCGACCCCCACGCTGCGGGTATACCCGCGACCATTCGGCCACTACCAGACCAATCAGCTCTATGACGTCTGGGCCAACGGCCGTCACCTTATCGCCAAACAGTTTCTCCGCCCCGATGAACTGACCATCGCCCCGGCCTGTGAATTTGGCGCGTTACAGCGTCTGGCCCACCTGGACCTCGCGCCCCAACCCCTCTTTTACGACCCGGCGCTGGGGCCGGTGGTTGTTTACGTCTTTCTGGAGGGCGATGCCTGGCCTCAGCGTCGCCCTTCGGCTGAGCAGTTACGGCAATTGGCCGACCTCTGGCTCCAGGTTCACGACCTACCGCCGGATGGGTTGTGGTTGTCACGCGACCAAAAGCAATCCGCTGGCGAACTGGCCCGGCAGATCCAGACCTGGTTACGGAATTACGCGGTCTGGGCAGAGGCGAACTTCGTAACGGCCGTGCCGTTGGCGCGCCGGTGTCTGAATCTGCTGGACCAACGCCAACCGTTGTTCGACGAACTCGACCAACAGCCGGTCATGCTGCGCTTTTGCCGTTCCGACGCCCGCTTCGCCAACTTCATTCAGCGGCCCGACGGCCATGTGGCGATGGTAGATTGGGAAGACAGCGGCCTACGCGACCCGGCACGCGAAGTGGCCGACCTGCTCACCCACGCCAACCAGGAAGATTTGCTCGACGAGGTCGCCTGGCGGCCGTTTCTGGAACACTATACACCGGCGTTACAGGCCACCGACCCCTGGTTTGAGCGCCGACTGCACGCTTACCGAGCCATCTTTCCCCTCGTCTGGTTGGCGATGCTGCTCAATGCCGGCGCGCAGAAGGCGCAGACTGGCGGACTGGCCCATTGGCTCATCAACGACATGGCAGCCAACGAGCGACTGCGCCGCTATCTGGCGCGGGCGCTGACCTGGCCGGACACTGATTTTGACTTGCAACTGGCGGAGTTGGAGGACAGTTTGTTCTTCCCAACAACGCGGCTGGAAGCGATAGAACCAGCCCGATAGAAACAGCTATCGGGCTGGAAGGTATAGGTTATGGGTTTTGGGTCGTTAGCCAAAATCCTTCACCGGCCAGCCGATGGACATGGTCTCATCGTCGTGCCAGATTTCGTAGGTTGTCATGTCCTGGTCCCAGTTCGGTTCCAGATTTTGCTCGTTGATGGCGCGGCCCAGAGCGTTCCACATTTCCAGCAGCTTCGGATAGTGGTTGTATTCGTCATACGTGCGTACCCATAGGGCTTTGTGGGCCGGCAGTTCGCGCACCTTTATCTCGCCCGCCGGCGGCACCAGGCCGCGGAAGGGAACACAAATCTCCACCGGCCCGTCGTCTTCTTCGTTCACGGGGCCATAATAGAGCGCGATGGGGTCGCCATCCGGTTGGCCGCCATGCGTCTGGATGTGTTCTTGTAATTGACGCAGGGTGGGCATGATGGATTGGTGATAAGCCGGCACGGTGATGTGCCGGCGAATGGATACAACGGTTTGGGCCGGTTGTTCGGCCTGGGTAAAGGTAAATGACATCTGTCGCTCCTTATCAGGTATGAACTCTTCGTGCAGCAGACGAGCCGCCAGTTGCACGGCCGTTACCCGCTTCTCAACGGCCGTGATGTGTCCCGCGATCAGGCGCTGGGCGGCAGCCGGGTCGGTCTCCCAGGCC
>CALFEW010000523.1 GCA_937958365.1 uncultured Chloroflexota bacterium
GGCTCCTGAAGAAGAAGAAGACTGGGGTGAGTAGCAGGTAGCGAGTAGCGGGTGACGAGTAAGAAACCCGTTATGGGCTACCCGCAACCCGCAACATATTTTCAAAGGAGCTGAAGATGAACGAGCAATATAAGTATTTATTGGATGAGAGTCAACTGCCGAAGGCGTGGTACAACATCAACGCCGACATGCCCGTGCCACCTACGCCGGTTCTGCATCCGCAGACCAAAGAGCCGGTGACGCCCGATTTCCTGGGCGTGTTGTTCCCCATGAACCTGATCATGCAGGAGATCAGCACCGAGCGATATATTGAAATTCCGGAACCGGTACGCGAAGTGTATAAACTGTGGCGGCCAACGCCCATGATGCGGGCGCGCCGGTTGGAACTGGCTCTGGACACGCCGGCCCACATCTATTACAAGCACGAAGGCGTCAGCCCGGTCGGTTCGCACAAGCCGAATACGGCCGTTGCCCAGGCTTTCTTCAACAAAGAGGCCGGCACCAAGGCCCTCACCACCGAAACCGGCGCGGGGCAGTGGGGATCGGCCCTCTCGATGGCCTGCAACTTCTTCGGGCTGGATTTGGAAGTGTACATGGTAAAGGTTTCCTACCAGCAGAAGCCCTACCGGCGCATCGTCATGCGCACCTTTGGCGCGGAGGTCTACGCCAGCCCCACCGACCGGACGAACTTTGGCCGCTCTGTGCTGGCCGAAACGCCCGATTCGCCCGGCTCGCTGGGCATCGCTATTTCTGAGGCGGTGGAAGTGGCCGCCATGTCTGGCGGCGCGAAGAAATACAGCCTGGGTTCGGTGCTAAACCACGTCCTGCTGCATCAAACGGTCATCGGACAGGAAGCGTTGATGCAGATGGAAATGGCCGATGAGTATCCTGACATTGTGATCGGCTGCGCCGGCGGCGGCTCTAATTTTGCCGGGTTTGCCTTCCCGTTCTTGCAGCAAAACTTCACCAATGGCAAGAAAACCCACGTCATTGCCGTGGAGCCTTACGCCTGTCCGACGCTGACACGGGGCGAATACACCTTCGATTTTGGCGACACGGCCATGATGGCTCCTATCGTCAAAATGCACACCCTGGGCCATACCTTCATGCCACCCGGCTTCCATGCGGGCGGCTTGCGGTATCATGGGATGGCGCCCCTGGTGAGCGCGCTGGTTGCCAACGGCGACGTAGAAGCGCGGGCGGTGAACCAACTGGAGACCTTTGCTGCGGCCGTGCAGTTTGCCAAAGCGGAGGCCATCGTGCCCGCGCCGGAATCGGCTCACGCTATTCGCGTAGCCATTGACGAAGCATTACGCTGCAAAGAAACCGGCGAGAAGAAGGTCATTGCCTTCAACTTGTCCGGGCATGGTCATTTTGACATGGCCTCTTACGCGGCTTACTTTAATGGCGAATTGCAGGATTATGCCTATCCGCGTGAAGCGGTTGAAGAGGCGATGACGCATTTGCCACAGGTGGGTTAGAGGGGTTCAGTGTTCAGTGTTCAGTTTACTGGATACTGAACACCGACCACCGGCCACCGGCCACCGGCCACTACTTACGGAGGAACTATGGTTGCGGTTGAAAATGCTTACTTTCCCTCTCTGGCAGAGTTTCGTCAGTTGGCGGTGGGTCCGGCGAATCTGATTCCGGTTTACCGGGAGTTTGCCGCCGATTTGGAGACGCCGGTATCGGTGTACATCAAGCTGCTGGATGAATTGGGGCCGTCATTTCTGTTGGAATCGGTGGAGGGTGGGGAGCAGGTGGGGCGTTATTCGTTTGTGGGTGTGAATCCACGGGGGATGGTGGCGCTGCACGGCCGTTCCGTGAGCCGTTACCCGTATGCCGCCAGCCGCGAGCCGAACACGGAACAGGAAACACGGATTACGGAACACCAGCTGGCCGACGGCGAAGACATCCTGGACGTACTCAAGACCGAATTAGGCCAGTACACGCCCGCCGACGTGCCCGGTTTGCCCCGTTTCCAGGGTGGCGCAGTTGGCTACCTGGGGTATGACGTGGTGCGCTTTTTTGAGCGGCTGCCGGAAACGGCCGTTCCCGTCCTGTCCATTCCCGACGCCATTTTCCTCCTGGCCGACACGCTGGTGGTTTTTGATCACGCCCGCCATCGGCTGATTCTCCTCTCCAATGCCCATGTCGCCGACGACGTGGAGGCGGCTTACGTGGACGCCATCCAGCGTATTGCGCGGGTGAGTGAGAAGCTGTTACGGCCGTTACCGGCCATCCCTCAGCGACGTTATGGGGTGCGAAACGGCCGTAGCAGCGCCATCCAGCCCAATATGACTCAAGAAAAATACCAGGCCATCGTCGCCGAGGCCAAAGAACACATTGCCGCCGGCGACATCTTTCAGGTGGTCTTGAGCCAGCGCTTCAGCCGCCAGACCAGCGCCGATTCTTTTGCCATATACCGCGCGTTGCGGATGCTCAACCCGTCGCCCTATATGTTCTTTTTCAACTTCCCGGAGTTTGATATGCAGGTGGTGGGCGCGTCGCCGGAAATGCACGTGCGTCTGGAAGATGGCGTCGCCAGCGTGCGTCCCATCGCCGGTACGCGCTGGCGCGGGGCAACTCCCCAGGAAGACAGCGCCCTGGCCGACGACATGCTGGCCGATCCCAAAGAGCGCGCCGAACACGTTATGCTGGTGGATTTAGGCCGCAACGACATCGGCCGCGTCAGCGAATATGGCACGGTCCAGGTGCGGGATTTGATGGTTGTGGAGCGGTACAGCCACGTCATGCACATGGTCAGCCACGTGGAAGGGCAGATTAAGCCAGACATGGACGCCTTCGACCTGATGCGGGCGACCTTTCCGGCGGGCACAGTCAGCGGTGCGCCCAAAGTCAAGGCAATGGAGATCATTGAAGAATTGGAGGGTGAACGGCGCGGATTGTATGCTGGCGCAGTTGGTTATTTTAGTTATGATGGCAGCATGGATACCTGCATCGCCATCCGCACCATGTTGGTACACGGCGATACCGTCCACGTGCAGGCTGGCGCGGGCATCGTCGCCGACAGCGACCCGGCCAGTGAATACCGGGAATGCGTCAACAAAGCCAAAGCGTTGTTTGTGGCCGTGGACAGAGCGGAGCAAGGTATTTTGTAGCGAGTGGCGGGTAGCGCCCGCTACTCGCTACTCGCCACCATTAACAAATCATGGAGTTTTATATGAAAAAACGAGTTTTTAGTGGGATTCAGCCAACCGGCAACACCCATTTGGGCAACTACCTGGGCGCCATTCGCAACTGGGTTGCCCGGCAGGCGGAGAAGGAAAACTTTTTTTGTATCGTGGATTTGCATAGTCTGACGGTGCCGCAGAACCCGGACGAATTGCGCTTTGAGACGCGCTCAATGGCGGCGATGCTGCTGGCGTGTGGCCTGGACCCCAATCAAAGCACGATTTTTATCCAGAGCCACGTGGCGGCTCATGCCGAAGGCTGTTGGCTGCTGAACTGCATCACGCCGCTGGGTTGGTTGCAGCGGATGACGCAGTACAAAGATAAATCGGCCAAGCAGGAGAGTGTGTTGACCGGGCTGCTGGATTATCCGGTGCTGATGGCCGGTGACATTATCTTTTATGGGGCCGACGAAGTGCCGGTGGGCGAAGACCAGAAGCAGCACGTTGAACTGGCGCGAGACGTTGCCCAGCGGTTTAACGCGCTGTACGAGATGGAGTTTTTTGTGATTCCGCAGCCGGTGATTCCGGCCGTGGGGGCGCGGGTGATGGGTCTGGATGACCCGACGGCGAAAATGTCTAAAAGCGCGGCCGACAAAAGCGGTCACGCCGTCCGCCTGCTGGACGATCCGAAGGAGATCATGCGCTCGTTTAAGCGAG
>CALFEW010000524.1 GCA_937958365.1 uncultured Chloroflexota bacterium
ATTCTCTCTGAAGAACCACTCCAAATGGTGTAGGATTCTAAAACAACTTCGGGTTTACCATCACCAGTAAAATCTCTATCAAGAATGACATCTTCTATCCAACCATCTGAATAAGGACGTCCTACAAATGTTGGTAGGGGTGAAGAAATCAATTCATATTGATCAAGTTCATCTTGCTCAAGTAGCAGGAAAATTCGAGTTCCAAATGTAAAGGAATCCACTTGAAGAATCCAGAGTAAACCATCATCTGAATCCAATGCATAAGGAGTTAAGCTGAAACCATTTTGTTCAATTATTTCTCCTGACACAAATTCTATTTTTTCCTGATTCAAAAATTGCAAGATACCATCTTCTAAAATTCGGAAATGAATAGAAGAAGGTCCCCACCAGGCAAAATAGTAAGAAGTTAGCGATTTGTCTTCAAGAAGGTCTGCTGCATTGGGGATCGCATTTGGATGGAGAGCGTCCATATCCATCATAACAAAATCATTCACTTGCATATAAGGAGAACGTCCGCCATATTCTTCGATGTGCATATCCTCAAATTCGCTGACACGTCTAACAACATTCAGAAGGTTTTCTGTTGATGGCGTTATAAGTTTGTAATCAACATTGGCTTGGAACGCTACTGTTGGCAGCATTGTGGGTCTAGTTGGTAAGGGTGTGGGTTTGACGGCGGTTGGAGTTATTTGTGGGGTATTTGTTGTCAGAACGACGGCCGTTTCCATCCCCCTCGTCGCAGAAGGCAAAGCAGTCGGGGGTGTGGTCGCAGTGGCGGTTGGTTGGGGCGGCACGGCCGTTGCCGTCGGCAAAACCTCTGGCGCATCCGCTCCGCACGCAACCAACCACAACAAACAGAAGACTAACAGGACTATAAACGGCCGTTTCCCCATCTCACGCTCTCCAAAGCTAACTTGTCTGCACCGGGTCGTTTTTAGGCGGATGTCGGCCAATCACCCAATCATCCGCCCGAATGGGCAAGATGCGCCGGCGGTTTAGGTCCAGGCTGTTTACCGTAGCGCGTCCGGTAGCCGTTTGGCCCACGATGCTCAGACAATCGGCCGACCAGATGAAATGGTGGTTCCATTCATCCTGGCGAGGATTGAACAGGGGAACGTCCTCGTTTGTTTGGGGATCAACGGCCGTCACCCTGTCGCTTTTACGCCGATTGCAATGAAAGCAGGCCAGCGCCAGGTTTTCAATGTCGTCTGTGCCGCCAAGTTTAAGCGGGATGACATGATCAACCGTGAAGGGCACATACTGCCATTGCTCATTGGTGTGGCAATATTCGCATAAAAAACGCGCCCGTTGGCGCACTTGTTGCTGCAACGATGCGGTGTACTGGCGGGATGGCACGGCTAATGGTTTTGTTCCTGGAGCATATTGCGCACGACACGATTCAGGTGGCTCAAATAATCGTCAATTTCTTCGTAACGGTCCAGTTCCACCTGCTCGGCCGGCGTAAGCGACTGATTTTGCTGTTTGTCCAGCAGCATATGGATGCGTTTTTGCACGGCCGTTGACGCCCGAAAAACAGGACTACCTTGCTCCAAAGTCAGGCTAATGGCCCCTTCGATGGGCAGGCTCTTGGGTAAAGCGTTCAACCTGGGTAAAGGATACATAACACCATTATACTGGCAGCCAAACCCGCTGTCTATCCGGCTGCATCTCGCCGCGCCGCCAGCGCCGCCGCCAGCAGGCGGTTCACCACGGCCGGGTCCGCCTTGCCGCGCATCTCGCGCATCACCTGGCCCACAAAGAAGCCGATGAGCTTCTCCTTGCCGCCCAGGTAGGCGGCCACGTTGTCCGGGTTGGCGTCGAGGGTGCGTTCGATAACGGCCGTAATTGCCCCTTCATCGCTCACCTGCGCCAGCCCCTGCGCCTGCACAATCACCGGGGCGCTCTGGCCGCTGGTAAACATTTCGGCCAGCACTTCTTTGGCGGTGTTGTTGTTGATGGCCCGCTGCTCGACAAGTCCCACCAGTTCCGCCAGCCCGCCGGGCGTGACGCGAATCGCGTCAATGCTTTGTTTATGCTCGTTCATCAGCGAGAAAAGGTTGTTGATGATCCAGTTGGCGATGGTTTTGGGGTCGGGGGAGGTGGGGGTGGAGACGGCCGTTTCAAACCACGCCGCCACCGCCTGCTCCTCCGTCAGTACCCGTGAGTCGTAAGCCGAGAGGCCGTAATCCGATTGGTAGCGGGCGACTTTGGCGTCGGGCAGTTCGGGCAGACTCGCTTTTACGGCGGCGATCCACTCATCGCTGATAGCGAGGGGCGGCAAATCTGGCTCCGGGAAGTAGCGGTAATCTTCCGCCTCTTCCTTGCTGCGCTGGCTGAAGGTGATGCGCTTCGTATCGTGCCAGCCCCGTGTCTCCTGCACCACCTGACCGCCGCTGTTGAGTACGGCCGTTTGCCGGGCAATCTCAAACGCCGTGCCATCGGCCAGCGACTTGAAGCTGTTCAGGTTCTTCAACTCCGTGCGCTTGCCAAAGGCCGTTGTGCCGATGGGTCGGATGCTGATGTTGGGTTCCACGCGAAAGACGCCCTTTTCCAGGTCGCCGGCGTTCACGCCCAGATAGCGCAACATCTGGCGGATTTTCATGGCGTAGGCCCGCGCCTCCTCGCCGCTGTAAATCTCCGGCTCGGAGACGATTTCCAGCAGCGGCACGCCGGAGCGGTTGTAATCCACCAGCGAGCCGCCGCCCTCCAGGTGGGTGAGCTTGCCCGTGTCTTCTTCCATGTGGACGCGCCGGATGCCGATGCGTTTGGTCGTGCCGTCTTCCAGTTCCACGTCCAGCCAGCCGCGCAGACCAATCGGCAGCTCGTACTGGCTGATCTGGTAGCCTTTGGGCAGGTCGGGGTAGAAGTAGTTTTTGCGGGCGAAGATGTTGTGGCGCTGCACTTCGCAGTTGAGCGCCAGGGCCACGCGCATGGCAAATTCCACCGCCCGCCGGTTGATGACGGGCAACATGCCGGGCATACCGAGACAGACGGGGCAAACGGCCGTGTTGGGTTCGGCTTCGACGCTATCTACCACCTGGCAGGGGCAGAACATCTTGGAATTGGTCATGAGTTCGGCATGAATTTCCAGGCCGATGATGGGTTCGTATAGGGTCGTTGGATGGGTCATTCTTTTAATTCCAGCCACCGTCGCAGGTAGGTGACTAAATCCTCAATGTTGGTGACTGTTGACGCTTCTGGCTCTTCCTGATTCGGGAGGTGCATGTGATGGGGTTTCGTAGCCACGTCAGGCCAGTGCGGGGCGTTGTCCCATCGCCGCCGCAGCGTTCCGTCGGCTTCCATCCAATGGTAGGCATATTTCCGGCGGCCATCGGCAAAAACGTAGTCGCGCAGTTGCAGGCGGCTGTCGTCGGGGAGAACGGCCGTAATCTGCAACAGATAGGCATCCCCCTCATGCTCGTACCGGACGACTGTCCATGAGGCAAACAGATCGCGATTCTTGTCAAACAGGCGCAGCATTCCAGGCTCAATTCGCTTTGAGAACT
>CALFEW010000525.1 GCA_937958365.1 uncultured Chloroflexota bacterium
CGGGAAGAGGGGTGGAGGGGGAAACGGCCGTTTCCAGCGGAAACAGATCATCGGTTAGTTGGCGATGACCGGCTCCATTTTTGCCATTTTTCATACCCAAAGACATGTTATCCCTCTTTAAGGCTTTCTAGTGTACCTTGCCCATCCCCGGCGCGCAAAAGCATTTGGCGGCAAATTCGCCGCTTGCCAGAGGCTTTCCCGGTATAATGCCTGTGTCACAAAGTAAAAACGAGCGGTGTTTAGATGGGTGAATTGGACGATACCGAACACAACAAAGGACAGACCATGGCCGCCTTGTCTGACAACATCCTGCTGGAACGCCTGAGCGCAGGAGATAGCACCTCGTTTGACGACCTGTTCCGCGACTATTACGACCGCGTTTATGGGCTGTTGTTTCGGTTGATGGGAAATCGCGGTGAAGCGGAAGACCTGGCGCAGGAAGTTTTTTTGCAGCTTTACCATCACGCCTTCACCCACAAACGTTTTCAACGGGAACGAGAACACAACGTCGGGGCCTGGTTGTATCGCGTGGCGACCAACATGGGCTACAACGCCATTCGCAGCCGGCAGCGGCGCTGGCAGCGCAACATCTATCTGGTCCCCGACCCGGCCGATGGGCCAAATACGGAAGCGGAAGTGACTCGCCGGGAAACGGCCGTCGCCGTCCGTAAAACCCTGGCCAGACTGCCGGAGCGCGATGTACAGCTCTTGCTGCTGCGCCAGATGGACCTGAGTTACGCCGAATGCGCCGAAGTGTGCGGCGTTGCTCCTGGTTCGGTGGGCACGCTGCTGGCCCGCGCCGCCGCCGCCTTCCGCGCCGCGTATGCAGAGGAGATAGGAGGCAAGCCATGAACCAATCGGAACATGAATTGCAAGATGTCATGGACAAATTGGCGACGCTAGAGCCAACGGCCGCAGAAGCCCCGCGCCCCACACGCGCCCTGGCCCACATGCAGCAGCGCCTGCAAACAGCCGAAGAAGCCCGCTGGTCGCGGCGTTTTCGACGATTTTTCACCCCTGCGCCCACCCGCCGTCCGGCTTTTGCGGTGGCGGCGCTGGCGCTGGCGCTGCTTGTCGCCTTTAGCTTCCCGGCCGTGCGTGCGGCCGCCGGTGAGTTTTTGGGGTTATTCCGGGTGGAAACCTTTACGGCCGTTTCCATCTCGCCGGAACAGATGGCCTTGTTCCGACAGTTAGCCAGCGAAGGACTGTCGCCCGGTGAAGTGACCATTTTACAGGAGCCGGGAAGACCAACGGCCGTGAACTCCCTCGCCGACGCCGGCGCGCTTACCGGTCTGACGCCGCGCACCATCACCGCCCTGGATGGGCCAACGGCCGTCAGCGTCGTAGACGGTGGCGCGGGCTACCTGACCATTGACCTGGACGGCGCGCGGGCCATTTTGGCGGCCACCGGCTCTGATCCGCTGCTTTTGCCGGACAGTCTGGATGGGGCGCGCATCAATCTGACCGCTTTCCCCGGCATTGAGCAGCAATGGGCGGATGGAACCTGGCTGCTGCAAACCGAAAGCCCAACGGTTGAATACCCGGCGGAAGTAGCCGATCCGACGATATTGGCCGAGGCGTTGCTGCGCGCCCTGGGGCTGGACGCCGCCGAGGCGCAGCGATTGGCGCAAGAGATTGATTGGACCAGCACGCTGCTGCTGCCTTTGCCTGCCGACGTGATCGCCTTCCAGGAAGTCAGCGTGGATGGCGTCAGCGGGCTGGCGCTGCAAAACCTGGAAGGTATCACCGGCGCACTGATTTGGCAGAAAAATGGCGTTATTTACTTGCTGCAAAGCGACGCTTCGTTGGAAGGGCTGCTGGCGTTGGCGGCGTCGTTGGACTGAGACGGATGAGGATCAAAGATTAAAGATTGGAGACGCCCCATCTTCAATCACCGACTACGGAAGTTTACTTGAACGATTTAGCCATCGAAACACGGGGTTTACGGAAGGAATTTGGCGGCAAAACGGCCGTCTCCAATCTCACGCTGACTGTGCGGCGCGGGGAAGTGTTCGGCTTTCTGGGGCCGAATGGGGCGGGTAAAACCACTTCGGTGAAGATGCTGCTGGGCCTGACCAGCCCAACGGCGGGCACGGCGGCCATTTTGGGCCAGCCGTTGGGCGACCGGTCCATCCGCGCCGCCATCGGTTATTTGCCGGAGCATTTTCGCTTTCATGAATGGCTGACGGCCGTTGAATTTTTGGATTTGCACGGCCGTCTTCACAAAATGGGACCGGCGGAACGCACGGCCGTTATCCCCGATTTACTCGCTCTGATAGGTCTGGCCGACCGGGCCAATACGCGGCTGAAGGCGTTTTCCAAAGGCATGT
>CALFEW010000526.1 GCA_937958365.1 uncultured Chloroflexota bacterium
CTCGCGTGGCGACGACTCGCGGGTTCCGGCAATCATGGGCTGATTGTGCCACAAATGAACCCAAATGACGATTTGCCGGTCAACTTGCCCCTTTAGAAATTGCCTCGGCCAATTGCTTTAGGTTGAGCGGTTTTAACACCCAGCCAATGACATTCTCAGGCAATGTCCCTTTAGTATCATCATCTAGCGGATGGCCGGTGATAAATAGAACTTTGATGGGTGCATCTTGCTTTTCTAGCTGGCGCGCCAACTCCAAGCCGTTCATCACCGGCATTACCCAATCGCTGACGACTAATGCAATCTCCCCCTTATGATTTTCGCAAACCGCCAGCGCTTCTTGACCATCGGCTGCTTCTAACACCTGGAACCCCATCAGGCTCATTCCTTCTACCATTGCCGTTCGCAGCACGGCATTGTCTTCCACCACCAGGATGGTTTTCCCCTCCCCCTGATCTGCATCCAACCACCCCGTAGACTCGGTCTCAGGTGGCTTGACTAAGAGAGCCGGCCAGTAGAGTTTGAATGCTGTGCCCTTTCCTACTTCGGTTTCCATAGCGATGTGGCCCTCATGCTGCTTCATAATTCCATATACCTGTGCCAGCCCAAGGCCATGACCTAATGGCGCTCTGGTCGTAAAGAATGGCTCAAATATGTGGGGCAGCACGTCGGCAGGAATGCCAACCCCGTTATCTCTCACTTCTACCAGTATCCATTCTCCACCCACCACAGGGCCGCATTCCACACAATTGAACGATTCTCCTTCAACCCTGGACAAAGAGACGCGAATCTCCCCGCCATTCGGCATGAAATCTCTGGCATTAAGAGCCAGATTCACGACTGCCTGCTGCACCCGCGTTGAATCTGCCTCCATCATGTACTCGCCTGGTTCAAAGACAAGGTCTATCCGGATGCTTTCCGGCAAGGTGCGCGTCAATAGGTCTATCACCTGTTCCAAAAACGAATCCATGGCCAAAAGCGTTCGCCTGATCATCGAACGCCGGCCGAAGTCCAAAATTTGCTGCACAAGATTTGCGCCCCGATCTGCCTGGGTGGCAATGACTTGCAAACGTTTGTGCATCGCAGGAGTTGATTCGTCCATCTCTAACATCATTTGTGTGTACAAAATGATGGCGGCCAGGATGTTGTTGAAATCGTGGGCAACGCCAGCCGCCAGTTGGCCCACGGCGGCCAGGCGTTCCTGATGCATCATTCGTTCCTGAGTTTCTCGCAATTCCGTGAGCGCCTCTTCCAAACGTCGCTTGCTCTGTTGCAGCAACTCTTCTGCTTGCAGCCGCTCAGTTACGTTGCGCAATATGCCCTGGGTAGCTGTGCCTTCTCGGTAGGGCACATAGGAGACGGAAGCTTCAATCTCAATCTCGTTGCCTGTCTTATCTTGCGCCGTAAATTCGTAGTAAGGACTCAATTCCTCACCGCGAGACTGTTTTGCTATGCGTTCATTGATCAGAGGTCGGCTCTTGGACGCTACCAGACTCATAAAATCAAAATCGGGCGCACAGGCTTCTTTGGCTGTGACGCCCAATAATTCTGTGAACCGGGGATTGATAAGATCAAACCGGGTTTCGTAGAGCAAGTAGATGGCGTCGCTAGAGTTCTCAATCAATGAACGGTATTTTTCCTCACTCTGGCGCAGCATTTTCTCCGCCTCTGTGTGTTCGGCGATTTCAGATGACAGACTTTCCATTGTCTGTTTCAATTGCCCGACCATATCGTTGAACGAGTGGGCCAAATCATCTATTTCGCTGATCCATTCCCCGTTGAGAGGCTGTTCCCACTCCCCTTTGGCCAGGGCTTTGGTGGAATCGTTGAGGTGTAAGACCGGTCTGGTTATCCATTGTGCAGTGAAGATGCCCAGGATGATGGCGAAAATTAAAGCAAGACCCATGAGCGACATCGTAACAAGGTTATTGGCATTGATTTGCGCCATAAAATCCGATTCGGGAAGGATGACCACAACGAGCCAGTCAATGCCATATT
>CALFEW010000527.1 GCA_937958365.1 uncultured Chloroflexota bacterium
TCGCGCTCTGCGCGAAAGACAACGGGGACAGGTTAGCCATGCTGCCGGAACCACGCTTTTACGTCCGCAATGGATGAGCCGCGCGGCCAAACCAGGAAATCACTTTCCAATTGACCGGCATCATTCAGGTCCAGTTCATCCAGCGCGGTTTTTGCCTGCTCAAACCGCATCACGTCTGCTGCCAGACGCGCCAACCACATTTCCTTAACGGCCTGGGGCACGTCGTGGAGCGTGGCCGATTTATCGGCCGTCTGCACTTCGTACTTCGCCGACAGGCTGCCATTTACGGCCGCCTGCATAATGGCTTCCACTATTTGCCCCTGCATTAACCCGGCCAGGTCGTGCGGAACAACACACTCGACCAGGAGGGTCACTCTCATTAACGATGTCATCGGTCTAACCTCTCAATGGAAACGTTTCGCAACTATCTGAAACGATACGAAACGATTCACCACAAAAATATATCATGTCTGGATGGCCCTGTAAACGGCTGAGCGGAATCCATTGCCCCTCGACGGCAACGCCATTTAGCGTCACGGCGAATTCCGGGGAAATGGAACGCAAATCCTCTATATGTCCATCCGACACAAAAGCGTAAATCTCACATTCGTCTGTCACGGGTTGGTCTAACCTCTTGATTAACTATGCCCTATTTTATCGCCATCGTTTCAGTTTGTAAAGGGTTTGGTTCAAACTCATCCAGGTCTGGCTTGCCGTATTCAATCCAGCCGGGCACAGTGACGTAACGGCCGTCACGGGCAAACAACTGCCAGTAATCACCACCCTCCTGCCCGCACACCGTAACAATAAACAGCAAGGCAGGGCAACGGCGGCTAAACTCCTGCATGTCTTCCTCCAGGCTGTCCCACTTCGCCCATCCTGTCGAATCGCCACCCTCGTCCAAAGCAAACTGCGCGTCTTCGCTAAAAACACGGAGCGCATCTACCACTCCAGAGAACCGTTCAGATAATGGCGCAGACTCGCCGCGTTCTTTGAACACAGCAAAATCATATACGCCTAAATCAAACATTGAATCGTAGCCCATTTCACTCCTCCTCATCCATTTCAGCAGAAGCCATCATCTCGTCCGTCCAGTAACAATAAACACCAAAGAACACAACATCTTGGGCGTCTAACATCTCAAGTAACTTCTGTCCGGCCAAGGCAACAGCCGATTTCTCAGGCAATGCGGCTGGAACCATCACATCTACCACATCCCAGAAACCTCCATCACCACCCCAACTACGCCCCACGTACATCTCAATCAGGCGCTCCGGCCCATCAACGGATTCAGCCACCTGACGATCAAAATCGTCGGGCACAGCCTCAAGAATTTTCTGCGACAACTCCATCAGGGCGGCCAACGGAATCCAAAAATAGCCATTTGCTTCATGCCCGATTCCCGTCTGGCTGCTTTTCGCCCCTCTCGTGGAATAACCCATAAGTGCGACTCTATCTTTGGGAAAATCGGTATCGAATTCCACGCCAATTGCCGTCAGATTGACATACCCATTCCGCAAAAATGCCAAGCCATCCGTCTTCACAACCAAGCTAATCATCACTCCTCCTCATCGCTTCCTGCCTCGGCCAATAACTTGACCGCTATATCGCCTACAGTGCCCAACGCAAACGCCAGTTCCTCCTCGCGGATTGAAACAACTACGCCAACACAGGCATCCAGATCGGCGTCACGCGCCGATTCAATAGCCAATTCCATCAGCTCGTCGGGATGCACAGATGACAATTGCGCCAAATCGTCACCTGGTTTCCCCAGCGCCAGCTCGGTTTCGGAAAACACGGCCGTTTCCCCCACTGGCGCAAACAGCAGCAAACACCAGTTGTGACAGCCTGAACGGTCATACGAATACGCCCGCACCTCCGACCCCATCGCCAGGGCCAGCCGATTGAGATAGCGCACATACACCTCGCGGTACAACTCGATACCTACCGGAATGGCATCACCACCAGAAAACCCCTCTTTACTTGCCATATCATCAAGAAATCTCATAACAACCTCCTTAATCGAAGCCTAACCCTCGCTCTTTCAGCGAAACGTAACGCTGGTGGCCGATAACCACATGATCCAAAATGTCCATGTCCATCAACTTCCCCGCCTTAACCAACTGCCGGGTCACATTCACATCCTCTGGCGATGGCGCCGGGTCACCGCTAGGGTGGTTGTGAACCACAATGATCGCGGCCGCATTAGCGCGGATGGCAGCGCGGAACAACTCCCCAACGCGCACGACAGACGTATTCAGACTGCCAATGTAAATCGTGGGAATAGCAAGTACCCGGTTTCGCGTGTCGAGCAAAATGACACGCAGGTGCTCCTGCTCCAACAGCATCATGTCAGCCATCACCAAGTTGGCTGCGTCGGCGGGACTGGTCACGCGAGGGCGCTCTTCTTGCGGTGAAGTCACCACGCGCCGCCCTAGCTCCATTGCGGCTTTCAAGCGGCCGGCCTGCGCTTCCCCCACCCCATCAAACTGGGACAACTCAGCGATAGTAGCCCGCGACAGCCCGGCCAGACTGCCAAAATGGTTTAGCATGTCGGTAGCCAGGTCGAGCGCGTCATGGGTTTGCAGCACACTGGCAATGAGTTCTGCCGTTGAGACCGCTTGAGCGCCATGAGACTGTAACCGGTATAACGGCCGTTCCTCAGTCGGCATATCACGCACGTACCGACGACGAATCTGGGCGCGAGTGTATGTATCAGACATGGCACACCTCCCCGGCCAGCCGCGCCGCTTCCGGGTTGCAGAAGGGGCACAGTCGTGTGTTTTCGTGCCGGCAACGTAACTGCCATTCCATATCCTGGGGAGCATCCGGCCAGATGCGGGCAACTTCCAAAACCAGGCCAGCTTGAGCGGCTGCACGAGTCAGGGCTGCGCCGTAACCGGTACGGTGTTCGCGCAGACGTTGGGCCACGCTCTCTTCCGGCGAGCTGGCCGACTCGCGGTCAGTAAAGCCCAGATAATGACCGGCGTGCTTATACGACCCTTTTGAGCCATCAGGCTCACGGAAACAAATTAGATAAACTGTCATGGTTGGTCTAACCTCTGGTTGATTAACTATGCCCTGATCCTATCGCTGAGAAAACCTGACGGGAAGGCGCTTCAGGGGCGAATTTATCGCCAGTTTTTCCAAATTTTTTGGGGGAGGGAAGAGAGGGGAGCGCACGCACGAAATGCGCCGATTTGGGCCAGGACAACACCAGAACCGGCCGGTGTGTGGTAAAGGTTGGGTCAGAACACCCGCACCTGGACGGCCTATTTACAATGCCTTTTCAAGCCCGCTGCAAATAATAGGCTGCAAGTAGGATTGGATAGGCGAAGGGAATAGCCGCGAAAGCAATGCCTTTACGGTGCTTTTTCAGCCAAATGGCATCAGATAGGGGAAATAAAAAAGCCCGGATGGCTCCGGGCTTTTGATTAACTTTCTAGTCTGGCAAGTTATCTGGGTCCAGCCCCAGAGCAATCGCCGTGTGAACGACGCGACGCACGCCGGCCACCCGGTTGCCGCCGCCCATCCTCTCGGCCATTTCTACATGAGCCGGCGACAATGAGTAGGAATTTCGCGTTCGGTCTTCCGCTGGCGGGCGACCAGGATCATCCAATAATTGATCCAGATGAGCATCCCCCCATTCTAACAACGCCCGCAGGCGCGGCGAAATTGTGTCTGGTCCCGCATTCAGAAAATCGCGCAGCACACGGGGCAATTTGAGCTGTACGGCGGGCATGGTCTCGCCGAAAATCGGCTTCATCCCTTGTCCGCGCCCTGCGCCACCATGCGTTGCTTTAGGTGAAACTTGATTAACCATGACCTCAATTGTAGTCGTTTACGGCCGTGCGATCAACACGCAGCGACGGTCATAATTCATCTAGTAGCGCTTTTTCTTCGATGACGCCAAACCATACATGCAATCGGGACCTGTCAATCTCGCCTGTTTGGAAAAACTGTTCCAGGAACACGGAACACAGGATAAAACGGCCCTGGTGAAGCAAAGCCGCCTTCTCGCTTGAATCGTAAAACCAATCTTCCAGCGCGGTCGGATTGTATGGAGTAAACACAATTCTCACACGGTCCTCAGCGCCTTGCATGACAACGTACTCAACATACACGTTGCAAGTTGCGCGCCGCAACCACTCCTCATATAGCCAGGTACCAAATTGTTTGAACTGCTCAAGTACAGATTTTGGGGTCGGCCCGATGATCGCCTTGCGCACGAACAGCTTACGGCCGTTTGTCTCATCCACGTACAGCGTACCCGGCGCCGCGGCGTGTTCCACCTTGACTACCGAACGGGCAGCAGCCTGCGATACAGGCAGACTCCCATTCTCGTCCAACTCGTCATGCACCCATCGGGTTTCAGGTGGGTAAATTCTAGTATTCGTTAACAATTTTCAGTTCCTCCATAACTGGCTGTGGCACGTCCCAATACCAGACGCCCTGATGGCCATCCACCGGCAGCGGCTCTGCCAGCCGCCGCACGTTTTGATACCACCAACCGTACCGGTTCGGCTGGTAAGTGCCGAATTCTATCTCCTGATGGCGACGGTC
>CALFEW010000528.1 GCA_937958365.1 uncultured Chloroflexota bacterium
CCGGACGCGACACCCACGCCGGCCTGGGTCGTTACCCCACCAGCCAGTGGTCCACTAGCCAGTGGTCCACTAGTCAGTGGTCCACTAGTCAGTGGTCCACTAGTCAGTGGTCCACTAGTCAGTGGCAGCCCGGCGAAATCATCGCCGATACCATCCCCGTGCCCATCCCTGACGGGCTGGAAGGGCCAACCGGTGTCTACTTAAACGTCGGCCTGTGGGGCGCAGACGGCCGTTTACTGCCCACCACTGCCAACCAGACCACCCAAACGCTCGGCATGATACGCCTGGGACCGCAAACGCCGCTCCCCGCCGCCAACCCCGCCTTGTACAATCTGGGCGATGTGGTGGAGTTGGTACAAATCAATCCGCCGCAGACAACCGCCCGGCCCGGCGACCGGCTGGCCTTCAGCCTCACCTGGCGCGCCGCGCAAAACCCGGCCCAGGACTATTCGGTCTTCATCCATTTGGTAGACGCTCAGGGCAACCTGATCCAGACCTACGACCATCCACCGCGCCGAGGCGCATTCCCTACGCGCCTCTGGCAGCCCGGCGACGTGGTGGTGGATGCCCGCGAATTAGCGCTGCCAGCCGATATAAAACCTGGTTTGTACACGGTCGTTGGCGGTTGGTATTTATCGCCAGATGGCCCTCGGCTGCCGGTTACGGCGGCCAATGGTCAGGCAGCGCCAGATGGGGTTATCCCGTTATTTACCCTGGAGATTGGAGGTTAGCAGTGCCAAACCATCGCCGTGGGCTGCTGCTCATCAGCCTCCTCTATGGCCTGATCACCATCGGCTACGGCCGTATCAACCCCCTGTTTGAAGCGCCCGACGAGCAGCACCACTTTTTCACCGTGTTATACGTGGCGGAAAACGGCCGTCTGCCCATCGCCAGCCCCAACGAAGAATGGCTGCGCCAGGAAGCGGCCCAGCCGCCGCTCTACTACATGCTGGCCGCCCTGTTGGCCTGGGATGGGCAGGCGACCCAGGCCCAGGCCGATCTCTGGCCCAACCCCCACGCCATCCTCGGCGATGCCTCCACTCTAACAAACATCAACCGCTTCATCCCGCTGCCCGCTCCCGGTTACGCTGCCCCCGCCTACCGGCTGCGCCTGCTCTCCGCGCTGATCGGCCTGGGCACATTGCTGTGCATCTATGCCGCCGCCCGCCTGCTCTGGCCGCGACAGCCAGAAATCGCCCTGCTGGCTGCCGGATTGGTTGCCTTCTTGCCCCAGTTCAACTTCCTCCACAGCGCCATCAGCAACGACGTGCTGGTCATCTTCCTGGCCTGCGCCGCCCTCTGGCAGCTCATCCGCATCTGGCAGAGCCACGCCACCCCGGCGCGCCTGCTTCTCCTCGGCCTGACCATCGGCCTGACCATCCTGACCAAAAACGCCGGGATGCTCCTCCTCGTCTACGCCATCGGTTTTCTAATTGTCAATGGTCAATCGTCAATCGTCAATCGTCAACAATGGACGCTCAAGCGCCTGTTGGCCATTGACAATTGGCAATTTACAATTGTCAATTTACTTCCTGTCTTATTGCCTGCTTTGGTAGTCGGTGGCTGGTTGTGGTGGCGCAACTGGCTGCTGTATGGCGACATCACAGCCACTGCGCCCTTCATCGCCTTTGCCGGGGGCGACCGGGGAGCCAGCCCGCTCCAGGTTTTGGGCGAATGGCAGAGCATCTGGCCGTCGCTGTTCGCCGTCTTTGGCTGGTTTAATCTGCGCCCGCCGCAGTGGGTATATTGGGTGTGGTATGGGTTGGTTGTGGCCGCGGTGGTTGGCCTTTTTAAATCGTCAATCGTCAATCGTCAATCGTCAATTGCCAACGAACAATTTCGCCCCTGTCAATCGCTAATTGTCTGGCTTCTCTTTGGTTGGGTACTGCTGGTTTATGCCGGACTGTTTCTGTTTATGCTGCAAACAGAGGCGGCGCAGGGGCGGCTGTTGTTTCCGGCAATTTTGCCGCTGGCGTTGGGCCTGGCCTATGGCCTTAGCCGGTGGCGCTGGCGCGGCGTTGCGCCGCTGGCGCTGTTGTTGGCCCTGGCAACAACCTTGTATTCGTTACTTTTTGTGGTGCGGCCGGCTTATGCTGTGCCGCCAGTTGTGGCTGGGCTGCCATCTACGGCCGTTTCATTGGCGATGGATATGGGGCAAGGCGTGCGGCTGGTGGGGGCGCAAATGGGGACAGCAACGGCCGTTCCCGGTGATACCATCTGGCTTACCCTTTACTGGCAGGCGACCGAGCCACCGGAAAAGCCGGTTGAATTTGTGCTAGAGCTGTTAGGCCGCGACTTGACCCCGGTCGCCGGGCTGCAAAGCTACCACGGCCGTGGCCTTTACCCCGCCAACCTTTGGCCCTCCGGGGCGATCATCGCCGACCGCTTCGCCCTGCGCCTGGATGAGACCGCCGGGACACCGGTATTGGCGGCCCTATACGCCGGGCTGGCCGACGAACCGGCGCGCGTCCTGGTGGGCGAAATCGTCATTCAGCCAGAGGTCTGGCCGCTGGCCGGTCCGTCCCTGGCAACCATAGATGAGGGGATTGCGTTAACGGCCGTTTCCCTCACCCCCACCACCGCGCAGCCCGGCCAGCCCATCACCCTGACCGTGCAATGGCAGGCCACCCATGCGCCAGGTGAAGATTACACAACCCTGGTTCACCTGGGCGAAGCCGGGCAGCCGCCAGCGGCCACCGGCGACAACCAGCCGGTGAACGGCCGTTACCCCACCCGGCTCTGGCCCGTGGGCGCAGTGGTTGACGATGTTTACACGATCAGCCTGCCGCCGGATTTGCCAGACGGCCGTTACCCCATCTGGCTCGGCCTCTACGACAGCGCCACCTTCGCCCGCCTGCCTCTCGTCGTCGCCGGAGAGCGGCAGGCAAATGATCTCTTTTTAGCCGGTTGGATTGAGGTAACACACCCATGAGCCATCGCCTGACCAACTCCCGATTCGCCCTACCGGCCATCCTTTTGCTCTACGCCGTTCTGGCTATCAGCTACGCGCTGGCCACGCCGGTGCTGGAATCCTCCGACGAGTACAAGCATTATCCCTTCGTCCAATACGTGCAGACGCAAAGCCGCCTGCCCATCCTCGACCCGGCTGACCCTGGCCTCTGGCTGCAAGAGGCGGCCCAACCACCGCTCTACTATCTGCTCATGGCCGCCCTCACCGCGCCCATCAACACCAGCGACTTGCCCGACCTGCATCATAAGAACGAACAAGCCTTCATCGGTGATCCCAATCAGGCGGGCAACAAGAACTTGATTATCCACGATCCGGTCCGCGAGGCGTTTCCCTGGCAGGGCAGCGTGCTGGCCATCTACCTGATCCGGCTGGCTTCAATTGGTTTGGGATTGGGCACATTGGCGCTAACGGCCGTTCTCGCCCAACGTATCTTCTCGCCTCTCACCGCCTTGCTGGCCGTCGCCCTCACCGCCTTCAACCCGATGTTTCTCTTCATCAGCGCCGCCGTCAACAACGACTCGCTGGCCGCTCTGCTGGGCCATTTGGGGCTGCTTTTGCTGCTGATTGTGTGGCAAACAGCCCCGTCGGTTCGCTCCGGCTGGTGGCGCTATGGGCTGCTGGGTCTGGTGATTGGGCTGGGCGCATTGACCAAGTTGAGTCTGGCGGGGCTGCTGGTGGTAACGGCCGTTGCTCTGGTCTGGCTTGCCCGGCGGCGACACGATTGGACCCTCTTCTGGCTCGGCGGACCGCTCGTCTTGGGCAGTTCGTTGATGGTGGCTGGCTGGTGGCTGCTGCGCAATTGGCGCATCTACGGCGACCTGACCGGGTTGGACGCCTTCATCGCCGTGCAAGGCACACGCGCCGCGCCGCTGACGCTGGCCGGTTGGCTAGACGAGTTCGGCACGTTTTACCGCACTTTTTGGGGGCTGTTTGGCGGCGTCAACGTGGCCGCGCCCAACGTCGTTTATGTCGTTCTCAACGTGCTGGCGCTGTGGGCGCTGATGGGTCTGGCGAAATGGCTCTGGACGGCCGAAAATCGCCGTTATTTTGTGGTTGCCGGGGTGTGGCTGTTGGCGGCCTGGGCCGGGGTGCTGTTTCTGCTGCTGCTGCGCTGGAACGTCATCTCCCCGGCTTTCCAGGGGCGGCTGCTGTTTCCGGCGTTGGGAGCCATCAACACGCTGCTGGCGGTGGGGCTGCTGGCCTGGGTCAGGCCAGAAAGCCGGCAAAAGCGACTGGCAGGTGGTGTGGCGGCCGGGTTTTGCCTGCTGGCAGCGCTGCTGCCCTGGTTCGTGATTCGACCGGCGTATGCGTTGCCGTCGGTGGTAACGGCCGTTCCGCCCACCGCCGCCATCTCCCCCATCCGTTTCACCAGCCCAACCGGAACTTTGCATCTCGTCGGCGTGGAGATGGCCGCCGACCAATCCACCACGCCGGGCGGCGATCCCATCATCGTGGTCCTCTACTGGCAGGCGGTCACGCCGCCCGCCGAAGATGTTATCAGCAGCGTCCACTTGTTGGGACGCGCGTTTGCCTCTGTGGGACAGGTGGATCGTCACCCGGCGAGCGGGCAGATTCCCACCAGCCGCTGGCAACCTGGCGCTATTTACCGGGACGTTTATCACGTCTATGTGGCAGAAACGGCCGTTGCCCCCAGCCAACTGCGCGTTGCTGTCAGTCTATACGACACGACTGCCGCCCAACCATTACCCGCCACCACCGCCAGTGGGCAACCCATCAACCCTGTATTGGCCGGTGAACCGGCGCGGCTGACGGCCGTTGGCCCGACGCCGCAACCGGCCACCCGCCTGGATGTGGCCTTTGCCGAAGGGATCACGCTTCTGGGGTATGCGTGGGGAGAAGCAACGGCCGTGTCCGGCCAAAGCATCCCCCTCACCCTCTTCTGGCAAGCCGACGCTTCGCCCTCGCAAGATTTCACCGTCTTTGTGCAACTGCTAGACGCCAATCGAATCTGGCTTGCCGGGGCCGACGCGCCGCCGGTGAACAATTTTTACCCCACCACGTTGTGGCTGGCGGGCGACGTGGTAGACGATACTCACGTCCTGACCATTCCTGCCGACTTGCCGCCCGGCCAATACCCAATTTTGCTGGGCTTGTACCAGCCGGAAAATGGGGCGCGTCTGCTCCGGCTGGATGGTATGGGTGATTTTGTGGAGATAGAGCTGGAGGTTACGGAATGAGTGGGCGTCCCAACCTGGTTTTGGCCGGTATCCTGGCGATTTATTTGCTGGTGACGGTGGGTTACAGCGCTGTCAACCCGCTGTTTGAAGCGCCGGACGAACACTGGCATTATCTGACGACGTAGTACATTGCAGATCACGGCCGTTTCCCTCATGCCACCGCCGATTTTGGTGAATGGGGCGGCTGGATGGGGCAGGAAGTGGCCCAACCGTCACTCTATTACGCCCTGGGCGCGCTGCTTATTCGGCCAATTCAGGCCAACGCCAAACCCGACATCATGTGGCGCAACCTTTTTGTCGGCATGGGCGACGCTTCGGTCAGCGGCAACGTGAACTACATGGTTCACACCCCGCGCAAGGCATGGCCCTGGCGCGATTTCGCCCTGGCGGCCCACGTGCTGCGCTTTTTCTCTGCGCTTTTGGGATTGGGGACATTGTTGGGCATTTATGGCAGCGGCCGTCTGCTTTGGTCGGCCCAACCAGAACGCGCCCTCGTGGCGACCGCCCTGGTCGCTTTTCTGCCGCAGTTTAACTTCTTGCGCGCATCCGTCACCAACGACGCGCTCATCACTTTTTTGTGTACGGCAGGCATTTGGCAGCTTTTACGGCTGTGGCAAAGTGGGGTTACCTGGTCGGGTTTGCTGCTGTTGGGGATGACCAGTGGGTTGGCGATTCTGGCGAAAAACGCTGGTGCGCTGTTTCTGGTTTATGCCGGTGGCGTGTTGGGACTGCTCTGGCTGCGCGACCAGAAAGAGGCGAACGGCCGTTACCCCCTCTGGCTGGGCATGCACGACGCCAACCTGGTCCGCCTGCCGCTGTTTGCTGGCGAGGAGCGCCAGGCGAATGACGTTTATTGGATTGGAGAGATAGAAGTTAGAAACTAGCCGCCGCGATTTCTTATCGCGCCTGACGGAGCGGGGTAAGGATACCCCGGCTACATCCTGCGGACAGGCGAGGGCGCGGATGTGGTAGTGGTGGGGAGGTTGAAAGATCAAAGATTAAAGATTGAAGATGGACAGGCGCCAATCTTCAATCTTTAATCTTCAACTCTATGTCCGGGCGGGACCAGAGGGTGTTTTCGCCTTGGGCGGCCAGGAGGCGGGCGGCAATGGCGGACAGAGGTTCGCCGGTTTCGGGATGGGGCAGGTCGGGCAGCAGGTCGGCCAGGGGAACGGCGACGTGGGGGAATTTAAGGATGTCGGGGTCGGGGATGTGGCGGGAACGGCCGTCTTGGGCCACATAATCCAGCACGTCATCGTTGAACAGGGCCAGGTCCAGGTCTATGGTGCGCGGGGCGTTTTTGTCGGCCTGGCGCACGCGGTAGAGGGCTTTTTCGACGGCGGCGATGAGATCGTCTTTGATTTGGGCGGGGGTAAGCGGGGTGTGAAGGAGAACGGCCGTGTTGAAGAAGTTGGGCTGGTCTAGCAAGCCGGTGGGG
>CALFEW010000529.1 GCA_937958365.1 uncultured Chloroflexota bacterium
AGCGACCACGTAGGCCAGCAAAATGACCCCGTTCAGGCCAATGAGGATGCCCAAAGGATTCAGGAAGTTGACCAGGTATTCGGCCACGCTCGTTCCGCCAATGGTGATGTTAGCGATGAGCCAGATGGCCGCGCCGGCCGGCAGCGCAAAGACCACCGCCCGCCACAGCACGTAGATCGTGCGGTCAATAAAGGAGGTGTAGATGGTACGCCACACCTGCGGCGGCCGGTAGGGCGGCAGTTCCAGGCTAAAGGTAGACACCTCGCCGCGCAGCACCGTGCGCGACAGGCTCCACGAGACGGCAAAACTGAGCAGCACGCCCAACATGGCAATGCTAACGACAGCCAGCGCCGAAATCAACCCGGCCAGATAGGCTGGAGCCAGTCCGCCGATGAAGACGGTGGCGATGAGGATTTGGGTGGGCCAACGGCCGTTACACAACGCAAAATTGTTCGTGATAATCGCAATCAGTCGTTCACGCGGGCTGTCAATCACCCGCGTCGCCACCACCCCGGCGGCGTTGCAGCCGAAGCCCATCATCATGCTCAGGGCTTGTTTGCCGTGCGCCCCGGACTTGTGGAAGATGTTGTCCAGGTTGAAGGCCACGCGGGGCAGATAACCAAAATCCTCCAGCAAGGTGAACAGCGGGAAGAAAATCGCCATCGGCGGCAGCATCACGCTGACGACCCAGGCGGTCGCCAGGTACATGCCGTCAATCAGCAGGCCAGAAAGCCACCAGGGCAGGCGGATGGCATCAGCCAGGGTGTGTAAGACGGGGACCGTCTTATCAATGAGAATCGTCGCCAGGAATTGGGACGGGACGTTGGCCCCGCTGATGGTCAGCCAGAAAACGGCCGTAAACAGCAAAATCATCAGCGGAAAACCCCACGTCCGGCTGGTCACAATCCGGTCAATCGTGCGATCCAGGTCAAAACGCGGCTTTTCATCCGGGCGCGTCACCGCCCGGTCGGCCAACCGCGCCGCGTCGGTGTAAATGTCTTCCATCAGCCGGTCGTGAAAATCGCGGCCGATCTGCCAGCGCAGCGATTCGGCCGTCTGCAAAATATCCTCCGGGTTAGCGGAGGGCGAAGTTACGAGTTGAGTCATGGTTAAAATCCTGTGAGATTTGAGATTAGAGATTAGAGATTGGCTCAATCTCCAATCTCTCTTACGCCGCTTCCAGCCGCAGCACCAAATCTTGCGCGGCTTCCGGGGATTGGCGCTGCAAGTCGCCCAATTCGCCGCTGCGGATGGCGTCGGCGATGCGTTGGTCGCCATCGAGCAGGCGGAGGGCTACCCAACGGGCATTGGGCACGTTGGGAAAAGCCCGTTGTATTTGCGCCACCAACGTGGTCAGGGCCGATTGAATGGCCGACGATTCCGTCTTGACGCGGTGCGGTTTGCACACAGTTTCGCCGGACGCCACGTCGCTGACAGCTTGCAGCAATTCGTTTAAGCCTTCGCCCTGGCGCGCGGCCGTGGGCACTACCGGCACGCCTAAATCTCGCGCCAGCCGCCGGTCGTCCACCGTCAGGCCATGACGCCGCGCCTCATCTATCAAATTCAGGCAGATGACGGCGCGGTCGGTGATTTCCAGCACTTGCAGCGCCAGATTCAGGTTGCGCTCCAGCCGCGTCGCATCCACCACAATGATGGTGACGTCGGGCTGCCCAAACAGGAGAAAATCGCGGGCGACTTCTTCATCCAGGCTGGTGGAAAGCAAAGAATACGTGCCCGGCAAATCTACCAGCTTGAAGCGCTTGTCGCTGTAGCTAAAGCCACCCTCGGCGCGGGTGACAGTTTTGCCAGGCCAGTTGCCGGTGTGCTGGCGCAAACCGGTGAGGGCGTTGAAGACGGTGCTTTTGCCGGTATTGGGGTTGCCCGCCAGGGCGACCACATAATCCCAATCGGTCATATCTACGCCCAGCTTGAGCAGATTGCCGGCGTTGTGGGCCGGGCAGGTAGCGCAGGCGCTGGAAGCGGGGGCGGCGGTGGTAGCGACTGGCGTTGGGAGCCTGGCGATTGAAGCGTGAGAGTTATTGTTGTCTTTCATTATTATTGTACCTCGACCATAAGTTCACGTTCCGCATTCGTCGCTCCCCGTTCTTCGATTTGCGGTTGTTTTTTGATGCGAATCAGGCTGGCCTGCTCGTGGCGCAGGGCGATGAGGGCGTCGCGGATGATGTAGGCGGTGGGGTCGCCGCTGGGGCTGCGCATTTCAGCCGTGATGGTTGTGCCGGGCAGAATGCCCAGGTCCATGAAGCGCCGCCGTTCCGCGCCACGACATTTGTTGGCAATGCCCATCACTTCAGCCGATTGGCCGATGGGCAGGCGATTGAGCGTCTCGCTGCCGGTGGGGATGGGTTCTTCCATTTCCTCGGCAACGGGTTCAGCGACGACCGAGATGTTGGCGGCCAGAATGGGGGCCAGCAGATGTTCGTCGCCATTGGCCCAGAAGCGCACTCGTTCGGGCGTAATTTCCACAATGCGCACAGGCATCCCCGGATACAACCCTTCGGCAACCAATTGGGCGTACACGATGGGCGGTTCGTCCTCCAGGTGGACAATCCGGCCGGGCGTGTCCAGAGGCAGTTTGGTAAGGGGCTGCCCGCCATGCGAAATGAGCTGCCCGGCGGCTGTGGGAATGGGATCGCCGTGCGGGTCGTAGGCAGGATTGCCAAGCTGGCTGGCGAGTGCATCTACCTGGGCAGGGGTGAGGGAATGTTCCAGGCGTTCGGCACGGCCGTGCCACTCCGCCTCTTCAAACCCGGTCTCTACGGCCAGGTAATGCTCCCACAACCGGTGGGCGCGGATAATGTGCAGGGCGGCTTCGCGGCCGGCCGGGGTCAGGTGAATGTCTTCGGCGACGATGGTGACAAGCTGGTTGGCTTGCATTTTGTTGAGCAGTTCGGCCGTTTTGTCCAGGCTGGCGTTGATGACGCCAGCAATGCTTTGCAGGGTGGGGCGGCGGCCTTCCATCTCGCATTTGTGGATATGTTTGAGGGCGTCTTCGCTGCGCACGCGCTCATTCAGGTTGCGGCTGTGCTGCCAGCGCGCCCAAAGACCACGATCGGGCCAGAGGATAACGGCCGTTATCCCTAACACAACCAGCGCAATCAATAAAGTAATCAGAGGATCTGGCATGTCAGACTCCTTAAGCAGAAAATTTAGGTGCATCAAAATATTTATTTATGCAACATGCATTTTATTCGGATTAACGCGCTTGTCAAGAAGGAACCGGCAGCACGCAAAACGTCAGGCCACCATCACTCGACAGTGACCTGACAATATGGGTTTTTGATCGGCCTTGATCAGAAAGATTTGCAGACGCGAGAGGGTCAGGGATTTGTCTGGCGGTTGCGATAGAGGGTGGGGTCTACGGCCGTTACCATCGCCGGCACATCGAGGTTTCCACCCAAAAAGTGATTGATCTGCGCAGCGGCCGTTTCCGGATCGGTTAACACGTCGCTGTAGTGTACGTACAGCGTCTGGAAATTGGGCTGTTCGGCCAGCCAGCTTTTGACCTGCTGGACGTGTTTGCCAAACAGATCGGCCATTTTTTCGTCATCCATTTTATTGGCGTCTTCACCGCGATGGGTAAGCATTTTGCGCTGCGAAGCCAGGATTTCGGCCATGTTACGCTGTACGAAGATAACCCGATAGTCATAACCGGGCGGCAGATGCTTCAGCAAGGCAGAAATGACCTTAACGCTTTTGCCGGGGGCGTCGGCCACCCAGGCTACGTCACCTTTGTCCATTTGTTTGACGCGCTCAAATTCGTAATAGCCTTTGGGATTGTCCTCGTCGGCGGCGCGGATGGCGTCGGTGAGCGGGGGAATGCCGCCGGCCTCAATCATCTTCATCATCATGGAAGTGCCGGAGCGCGGCAGGCCGGAAACGATGGTGATGATGGGTGGATTTTCCGGTTGGTTGCTAAATAGTTTTCTAAAAAAACTCATCGCGTTATCCTGATTTGGAGATGGCGTGATCCTAACACATTTGCCCGATATGCTAAAGTCGAACCTGCCATGGGATTGAGTAAAAGTTCGGGACACGGCCGTTTGGCCTGACGCCACCCCACTTTACCATCCCCGCATCTTGACAGCGCCAGCAAATTTCATATAATTTAGACATGTCTAAAATTTTAATTACATATGTGTTAACTTGCGCGTCACCGTCCAAAATCTGTCGGAGGGAGTCCCATGTCTGAGCCAATGACTTTGCAACCGGAAAAGGCCAGCCTGAACCAGGCAGGCAAAAAGCGTCTCGTCGTCGTCGTCGTTTATATGATGTTCACCTGGGTGATCTTGTTTGTGGCGGCCGGAACCTGGCGCTGGCCGGGCGCCTGGCTGTTTGTGGGATTGCAAACGGCCGTATTCCTGACTATGGGCCTCTGGGTTGCCCGCCACAATCCCGGCCTCATCAATGAACGCGGGCGCAAATCGGACAAAACCAAAGGCTGGGACAAGGTGTTCGCTCTGATTTACGCGCCGCAGCTTTTTTTGCTACCCATCGTCGCCGGGTTGGACTACCGGAATGGGTGGACGGCCGTTCCCCTGCTCTGGCAAATCTTCGGACTCATCGTGCTTGTGCCGGCCATGCTCCTGCCCTATTGGGCCATGTACGTCAACAACTTCCTGGTAACGACCGTCCGCCTGCAAGAAGAGCGCGGGCAGTATGCCGTCACAGTCGGCCCTTATCATTACGTGCGCCACCCCATGTACGTCGGCGCTATCCTGACTATGATTTGCACGCCGCTGGCTTTAGGGTCGTGGTGGGCGCTGGTTCCGGGCGGCATCGGCTCCCTGGCGATGATCGTCCGCACAGCGCTGGAAGACAAAACACTGCAAAACGAACTGCCTGGCTACGCCGCCTACGCGCAGCAAACCCCCTGCCGGCTGCTGCCCGGCGTCTGGTAAATGAAGATAAGAGACTAAAGATTGCATTCCAGCCAATCTCCGGTCTCTTCTTCCCACATAACGAGGTATGTCATGAACACAACCCTGAAAAATGAACTGGGCCTGCGGCGGCTATTCGGCGAAGCTGTGGTATACAATGGCTTGCTAAGCGCACTTATTTTCGGCACGATGCGCTGGAACCCGGAAATCTGGGTTCACGATTACCCACCAGATATAAAAGAAAAGTATGGACCGGTAAGCGCCCGAACAAAGCGACAGGCAATGATTGTGGCCGTGCCGTTCTTTGTCCTCATGCTGGGCGGCATTATCGGCTCTAATCTACGGTTGAAGCGGCGCAACGGGGGGCAATTGTCGGTAACGGCCGCATTCGCCAACGCCTTTGGCCTCATCTTCTCCGGTTGGTTCTTCGATCTGACCATCCTGGACTGGCTCATCTTCGTCACCATCACGCCGGATATCGCGGTGCTGCCGGGCACAGAAGGCATGGCCGGCTACGACGATTACCTCTTCCACCTGCGAGCGCATCTGCGGGCGCTGCCGATGTTGGCGGCTATGTCATTGGTTATCGCCCTGCTGACGGCCTCACGGCCGTGGCGACGCCAGGGAAGATGAAGCCCGTATACCGTATGCCGTATACCGTATACCGTATACCGTATACCGTAATCCGTATTCCGTTGGCGTTTACAAGAGGTAGCGCCCTACGGAATACGGAATACCGAATACGGAATACGGATACCAGTTCCATGCTTGAAACGCCTCCATCCTTGCCCTATAATCTCTTATGGTAAAGTAATGTGGATGGAGTAGAACTTTTGGCAGAAACACAGCGCCCCCAAACCCAATTTGTCCACCCGATTGAAAAAGAATTTGCGCGGATTTTGGATTATTACGGCATTCGCTGGCAATACGAACCGACGACTTTTCCCCTGGAATGGGACGAAAACGGCCGTGTCACTACCGCCTTTGCCCCCGATTTCTACCTGCCCGACGAAGACCGTTACGTGGAATTGACGACCATGCGCCCCAAGCTGGTCACCATCAAAAACCGCAAGCTCCGCCGGATGCAAGAACTGTATCCGGCGATTAATATTACCTTGCTCAAACGCAGCGACCTGCGCGACATGATGATCAAATATGGCATCGAAGAACACGCCGCCGACATCATGGGCACCGAGGCGCAATAAAACCAGCCATGACCCGCTTTTTCCCCCCCGAAGCGTATAGCGAACTCAACGAAGGCATTAGCCAGGTGCTGTTCAGCGAGGAAACCATCCAGGCCAAAGTGCTGGAGTTGGGCCAGGCCATTTCCCGCGATTACGAAGGCTGCCATCCCATCCTGGTGGGCGTCTTAAAAGGCGTGTTTCCCTTCATGTCCGACTTGCTGCGAGCCATCACCATTCCGGTGGAAGTGGATTTTATGGCCATCGCCAGCTATTCGGCCGAGGCGCGAGACAAAGGGTACGTGCGCCTGCAAAAAGACCTGGACGACTCCATTGCCGGCCGCCACGTCTTGTTTGTAGAAGACGTGGTAGACACCGGCCTGACATTGAACTATTTGCTGGGCAACTTACGCGCCCGTCAGCCGGCCAGCCTGAAAGTGTGCGCCCTGTTCAGCAAAGGACGGCGGCGGCTCATTTCCGTGCCATTGCAGTACAAAGGCTTTGATTTGCCGGATAAGTTTGTGGTGGGCTATGGCCTGGATTATCGGGAGCTATACCGCAATTTGCCCTTCGTCGGTCTGCTCAAACCGGCCGTCTTCGCCCCCAACGGACTGTGATGGGTCTGTCCCTTTTCCTATTCAAACCCACCTGTTTCCTGCTATACTCCCGTCTTTGAAGTACGGTGAGCCGTAATCCGTATTCCGCAACCCGTATTCCGTATTCGGTTTACGGAACACGGACTACGGCTTACACACAAACCAACTACCAACTCAGGAGTCTTCCCATGAAACTAGGCATCATCGGCCTGCCCAGTTCCGGCAAAACAACGATTTTTAACGCCCTGACCAAAGGCGACGCCCCCACCGGCCAGAGTATGGGCGGCCGTTTCGACGTGCTAACGGCCGTCGTAGACGTTCTCGATCCCCGCGTAGACATTCTCAGCGCCATGTTTAAGCCCAAGAAAACCACCTACGCCCGCATCACCTATTCCGATGTGGCCGGGCTGCAAAAAAGCAGCGACGAAGGCTCGGCCCTCAGCGGCCAGTTGCTCAACCACCTCTCCGGGCTGGATGGCTTCGTCCACGTCGTGCGCGCTTTCGAAAGCGACCTGGTTCCGCATCCCGACGGCCGTGTAGACGCCGCCCGTGACCTGGAAGCGCTGGACACAGAATTCCTGCTAAACGATTTGACTACGGTCGAAAAGAAGCTCTTCAAACTGCACGAAGGGCTGACCAAAGGTGCGTTTAAGGAAAACAAAGCGGTCGCCCAGGCGGAAGCCGCCCTGTTTGAACAGTTGAATGAGGCGCTGTCGGCGGAACGGCCGTTACGCGACCTTGACCTCGACGAAGAACAGCTCAAATCCTTGCGCGGCTATGGCCTGCTCACCCTCAAACCCACGCTCATCGTCGTCAACATCGGCGACGACCAGGACGAAATCAACCTGACCTACGACCACCGCCACAGCATCGTCACCCAACTACGCGGCAAACTGGAGATGGAACTGGCCCAACTCAGCGCCGAAGGGGACGAGGAATCGCTGGCGATGTTCATGGATGAATACAACGTCACCGAACTTAGCCTGGACAAAATCATTCGCCTCAGTTACGACCTGATGGGCCTGCAATCCTTCTTCACTGTCGGCGAAGACGAGGTGCGAGCGTGGACGGTGGACCGGGGGGCAACGGCCGTTACCGCCGCCGGCAGCATCCACACCGACCTCGCCAAAGGCTTCATCCGCGCCGAAACCATCCTCTACGACGATCTCATCGCCCTCGGCGGCATGGCCCAGGCCCGATCCGCCGGCAAACTGCGACAAGAAGGTAAAACCTACGTAATGCAAGACGGCGATATCATTAACGTCAAATTTAACATCTAGGCTCTTTAAGACGTATTCCGTAAGCCGTAAACCGTATTCCGTAGACCGTAATCGGAACACGGAACACGGAACACGTCTCACCAACACGCTCATGGATCACGCTCACCATCATCACGACAACCCCTTCTTCAACCGGCAGCGTATTACCGATCCGGCCTATTTTTCTGGCCGTGAACGAGAAGTGGAAGCGCTTTACAGCGCCATCGCCACCCGCCAGAGCCGTTCCATCGTCGGTGAGCGCAAAATGGGCAAAAGCTCCCTGCTCACCCACCTCTCCTACCCGGACAGCCTGCGCCAGCACGGTTTCGACCCCGAAAAATTTGTCTTCATCTACGTAGATTTAGAAGGCATGGCGAACATCGCCTACGACGAATTTTGGCCGGAAATTCTGGACCGGATCGAACTGGCGCTGCCCGAAGGCCAGGACGCCCTGCAAGAGATGGTGGCCGACCTGGCCGCGCAGGCCGAGGTGCGCTTTATGCAGGTGCGCCGCCTGCTGCGCCGCGTAGAACGCGCCGGTTTAACCGTGGTGATGATGCTGGACGAATTTGAGAGCCTGGCCGGTAATCCCGCCTTTTCCTCCAGTTTTTATGGCGAACTGCGCAGCCTGGCCGGTGAACTGGGCGTGGTGTACCTCACGGCCTCCAAGCGCAGCCTGTACGATCTGACTTACCAACACGCCGATACGCTCTCTTCGCCCTTTTTTAACATTTTCTCCGAAGAGCAGTTGGGGTTGCTGTCGGTGGGCGAGGCGGAGGGACTGCTGACGCAGTTATCGGGATTGGCCGGGCAACGGCCGTTTCTCCCCCAACACATCAGCGACCTCATCCAGTTAGCCGGGCCGCATCCCTTCTTCCTGAACCTGGCCGGTTCTTACCTCTACGATTTGCGCCGCGAACCGATCACCGACGACGAATTGATGGAAGCCATCCACCGCCGCTTCAAGGCCGAAGCCGAAGACCATTACCGCTACCTCTGGAACCAGCTCAATGAGCCGGAACAGGCTGGGCTGCGACTGGTTGGCACG
>CALFEW010000530.1 GCA_937958365.1 uncultured Chloroflexota bacterium
CTGGACCTCCACTTGAGTTTGAAACTCCTGACGTGGTTCATTGAAGGCAAAATGCGCTTTACAAATTCAATAAGAAGATGTGTCATGCTGAGGTCCTCCGAAGCATCCCGCTCCCACCAGAGGAACGGGATGCTTCGCTCCGAAGACTCCGCTCAGCATGACAGTATTGCGTAAATTTGTAAAGAAGATGTTTTGCTCGATGAACCATGCCGAAACTCCTAAAGGTATACTGCCAACAGGTAGACAGCGCCCCAATAACTGCTGCACAAGAATAATGGATTTGAACAGGAAACGGCCGTTCCGTTCCCCCTCGTTTCTCTTTCTATGAAGATAGATGGAGAAAGGGAAACGGCCGTTGCCTTAAACAGGCTGTCTAATGATTTCGGTTCATTCATAGCTATTCCTTTGACTGACTAACACTATCGCATAGATTGATACTATCTGGCAAACTATCTTTTCCGCAAAACCGCAGGGGTAATTTTACGGCCGTTTCCCAACGCTCCCAACACCCTCAAACAAATCTCCTTACGAGATGCGCATCTCTTCAGCAAATTGTCTTGACAATTTGGGCAACAGATGCGCATCTCTTAGCAAAAATGTCTTGATGATTTCCCCAAGAGATGCGCATCTCTTGGGGAAGTTGTCTAGGCTTTTTCAAAGACTGTGGCTTGTAAGGCTTGCAAGAACTCTTTACCGGGTACAAAACGCACATTGAGGCCCTTGATGTTTCGAGCGGTCACGCCTTCCGGGTTGTCAGCGCCGGTGGCGGTGATGGTAACGTGGAAGGAGCCAAATGGGCCTAGTTCGACGATGCGCCCGGCCATGAGTTCCTGCGGAATGACAGTCAGGAACACCTCGACAGCCGCAGCCAGGTCGGCGGTGGTGAGCGTGGACATTTGCGCTCCCATTTGGGCGATAACCCGCTGGTCACTGCGCCCGCTGCTTTTGACGACAGGGTAATAACGCGGCGGGGCCGCCAGATTCTGTGGATTCTTTTTGGGCACGACGTTATATTTAATGGGCATTCTGGAAACTCCTGTTTGTTGGGCGATTGGTTCCGCAAAATTAATCCAGAGTGGAAAATTTGTCAATCTTTTCCAATGAGCCAATGAAGCCGACTCCCACGACGGCCGGACCAACGGCCGTTCACCTGATAACCTAATGATGATTTCTTATGCCTTTCAACCTGTGTTAACGCTTGTGGACGTGGGCCGTCCAAAAACTGTGACGGAACAGCTTGCACAAGCCGACGCCGCCAACGACTCGTTATGGAAGGTGATTGCTTACGATGACCCCATCACCACCATGGAATTTGTGGTGCGTATCATGGTGCAAATCTTCAAGAAGCCGCTCATTTTTGCCGAGGCGATTATGTGGCAGGTGCATAACGAAGGACAATCGGTGGTAGACGTTTTGCCCAGGGCGGAGGCTGAACACCGTGTGGGCAAGGCCACGGCCGCAGCGCGCCTGGAAGGTTTCCCCTTTCGTTTCACCATCGAACCGGCCGATTGACCCGTTCAGAACGTGGAAAAAATGATTTGAAGAAGATGAAAGATTAAAAATTGAAGATTGGTCACGCCTGTTACCTCTCATCTTTCATCTTCAATCTTCAATCTTTCCTCTCAATTGCTTGTGTCGTTTAATTTCCAGCCCCTATTCCCGCTGCGCCTTCGCCCATGACGGCCGTTCCCTTCCATGCTATCATCCCCACCGATGAACGGTCTCAATCCTGCCCACTTCACCCATCTTCACGTCCATTCACACTACTCCTTGCTGGGCGGCACGGCGTCGGTGGAGCAGTTGGCCGCGCACGCTGTCCGTGATGGTCTAAGAGCTTTGGCCCTCACCGACAATCAAGCCCTTTACGGCGCCGTCGCCTTTCACCGCGCCTGTCAGGCTGCCGGTATCCAATCCATTATTGGCATGACGGCCGTTCTGCCGCCGCCCAACCATACGCCTGGTATAGACTTAGCCGAATCCGGCCATATTATCTTGCTGGCTTCCGGGCCGGAAGGCTACCGCTCTCTTTGCCGTCTTTCCTCATTCATACAGGGCAGCCCGGAACGTCAGACGCGCCCCTTGCTGCATTGGGACGAACTTAAAGCCCATACCGCCGGTCTGATTTGTCTGGACGGCGGGCAAAAGGGCTGGCTAGATCACTTCATCCGCGCCGGTAATGTCCAGGCCGCTGCCCGTTACGCCGGGCGTCTGGGCAGCCTGTTTGAAGACAAAGGCTTTGTAGGGTTGGAGTGGCAGCGGGCGGGTGATACGGCCGTTCTTCGTGAAGCGATTGCCATT
>CALFEW010000531.1 GCA_937958365.1 uncultured Chloroflexota bacterium
ACATCGCTGTACCAGAAATCCCTCCCAGTTGCCCGGACACCCCCGTCCCGTATGAAGACGAAGGTAGCACAAGTTCAAACTAACACTTAAAGTGGGGGCGGGTGCATAACCCGCCCCCTATTACCCTATGAGCCAACAGAAACGCTTTCAAAGCGACATTCCCTCGTCAGAAATCACGCCGGAGGCGCTTTACCACAACCGACGTCAATTCATGAAAGGAGCCGCCGCCTTGTCGGCGGCTGCTTTATTGGCAGCCTGTGGCGCACCAGAAAACGACAGCCCACCGCCAGACGCCACGGGGCCAGGCGGTTCTGCCCCTGTGCCAACGTTCACGCCCGCGCCTGACAATCTGACCCCCGAACAAGACATCCTTAACTACAACAATTTCTATGAGTTCACCCTGGAGAAAGAGTCTGTAGCGGCTGAAGCACAAGGGCTGATCACTTCTCCTTGGGAAGTTGCCATAGGTGGGTTGGTGCGCCAGCCCGGTATCTACGACGTGGATGACCTGAAGCAACAGTTTGACCCTGAGGAGCGTGTTTATCGCCTGCGCTGCGTAGAGGCATGGTCTATGGTCATTCCCTGGCTGGGTTTCCCGTTGCACAAGCTGCTGCAAGTGGTGGAGCCGCTGCCCGAAGCGCGATACGTCCGATTTGAAACGCTTTACGACCCGGAACAAATGCCCGGTCAAAAAAGCGATTGGTACGTGTGGCCTTATGTGGAAGGGCTGCGCCTGGATGAAGCCATGCACGACCTGACATTGCTGGCAACCGGTCTATATGGCAAAGATTTGCAGCCACAAAATGGCGCGCCCATTCGCCTGGTAGTTCCCTGGAAATATGGTTTCAAGAGCATCAAATCTATCGTCAAAATTGACCTGGTAGCCGAACAGCCGGTATCGTTATGGATGAATGCCTCACCAGAGGAGTATGGCTTTTACGCCAACGTGAATCCCAAAGTGCCCCATCCGCGCTGGTCGCAGGCTACGGAACGGCGGCTGGGGGAAATGCGCCGACGTAAGACGTTGATGTTCAACGGCTATGAGGCAGAAGTGGCGCACCTGTACGACGGGATGGATTTACAGGTCGATTTTTAAGTGTGTATTTGGCAGAAGATTGAATTGTGAAGAAGAAACGGCCGTTTACCCTCCCGCAACTCCTCGTTCATATAGCCGCCTGGCTGCCCCTGTTGTGGCTGCTGTGGGGCTTCTGGCAAGACCAGTTGGGCGTGAATCCGGTGCGAACCATCACGCTGCGTACCGGCAAAACGGCGCTCGTTTTGCTGCTGCTCTCGCTGGCCTGTACGCCGCTAAACATGATATTTGGTTGGAAGTGGGTGTATCGGGTGCGACGGCCGTTAGGCCTTTATGCCTTCATGTACGCCGCCATCCATTTCCTCATCTTCGTCGGGCTGGATTATGCCTTTGACCTGACCCTGGTGTGGGAAGCCCTACGCACCAATCGCTACACCTTGTTTGGCCTGTCTTCCTTCCTCGTTATGCTGCCGTTGGCCCTTACCTCCTCCCGACGGGCAGTGGCCTGGATGGGGGGGAAACGCTGGAAATGGCTGCATCGCTGGAGCTATATGGCCGCCATTTTGGCCGTGGTGCATTATGCCCTGCTGGTACGGCAATATTACACCCAACCCATTATCTTCGGCGCAATCCTGGTTGCGCTATTGGCAATCCGGCCCACGGCCACATTCATCAAGCGGCGGCGGGCGGTCCAGGCCGGGTAAAAAGATTCGCTTCGCTTTTTAGATTGGACCAATCTCGGAGATTGGTCCAATCTGCGCCACGTAACAGTCAGGCGGTTGCCAGGCGCTTCAACCTCCTTTCCCGGATCACAACTCCTACAAACGCCCATCTTCAATCATCCTTTTTTATGTCGCACCGCGTCATGTTGCGTCTCATTTACCCTGCCGTTATAATGATGCAGGTTAACCGAAGCCTTAGGAAATCTGTAGACCCACGAGAACCAAAACATGCTAGATTTTTCCCTGACCGATGAACAACAACAAGCCGCGGCCATGGTCCGCGAATTTGGCGAGAAAGAAATTCTGCCGACCATCAAAGAGTATGATCGCCAGCAAATCATGAACCCCGCCTCCCTGCCGCGCATGGCCGAACTCGGTATTTTGGGCATCAATATCCCTGTGCGCTACGGCGGTCAGGGCTTCGACTATGTGACGCTTGGCCTGGTTTGCGAAGAATTGGAACGCATAGATACCACGCTGCGCGTCGTGATGTCCGTCCACATGGGTCTAAACAGCATGGGCGTGCTGCAATGGGGCACCGAAGAGCAAAAACAACGCTTCCTGGCGCCGCAAGCGCGCGGCGAAAAATACGCCGCCTTCGGCCTCACCGAACCGGGCGCAGGCTCGGACGTAGCCGGGCTGCGCTCCACCGCCCGCAAAGATGGCGGCGACTATATTATCAATGGCGAAAAGATGTGGATCAGCCTGGCGACCAAAGCCCACCACGTCCTCTGGTTCGCCAAAACCGACCCGGACGCCAAACCTGCCCACGCCGGCCTGACCGCCTTTATGGTGGAAACCGACATGCCCGGCGTCACCAGCGGCGATATTCACGGCAAACTGGGCGTGCGCGCCGGTTCCACCGGCTGGGTGAACTGCCAGGACGTGCGCGTCCCGGCGGCCAACCGCATCGGCGAGGAAGGGGAAGGCTTTAAGATTGCCATGAGCTGCCTGGATAACGGCCGTTACACCGTTGCCTCCGGCGCTACCGGCCTCACCCGCGCCTGTTTAGAAGCCTCTATCCGCTACGCCCAACAGCGCGAAACCTTCGGCCGTCCCATCGCCGATTACCAGCTGATCCAACAAAAAATCGCCTGGATGCAGCAGTGGTACGACGTCTCCCGCCTGCTCTATTTGCAGGTGGGCTGGCTGAAAAACCAGGGCATCCGTAACACCCGCGAAGTCTCCATGGCCAAGTGGTACGCCACCGACCATTCCTTCAAAGCCGCCCACGAGGCCATCCAGGTCCACGGCGCGTATGGTTTTTCCGACGAGTACGACGTGGAACGTTATTTGCGTAACGGCCGTGGCGCCATCATCTACGAAGGCACCAGCGAAATTCACCAACTGATGCAGGCCGCCTACGCCTTCGGCCAACGCGAAGACAGACCACTACGCTGCGAACTGCCCGCCTACGACGAGGCGTTTTGGCAGAGCTAACTAACAATTAACAATTAACGGTTAACTGTTAATTGTTAACTGTTCGGGAGCCTTCATGACCGACCAGACGATTAAAATCAAGGCCCGCCCAGACGAAACCATTCGCTTTCCCGGCTTGTGCGTCCACTGCGCCCAACCGGGCGCAGCACCCATGCGCCTGCAAAAACGCAACGGCCGTATCACCCGCCTGGTAGATGTGCCTTTGTGCGCCGACTGCGCCCAGGAACTGTCCCGCAAATCGGGCGAAGAAGAGCGCCTGGAAAAGATGGGCCTGGCAGCCGCCGGTGTAACGGCCGTTGCCCTGTTGGCCCTCGGTTTGCTGCTTACCCCGGCCGGATTGCCCTTCTGGCTGCGCTTGTTGATGGGTTTGCTTACCGGATTGGGGATGGGAACGGCCGTACTCTTGTACGCCCGCCGCCTTGCCCTACAAAAAGCCTTACCCGCCAAACAAGCCATCCTGCAATCCGCCCAAATCAAAACCTTTTCCTGGCGCGCCACCACCTTTATGTTTACCAACGAAACGTTCTACGAGCGTTTTCGCGCATTAAATCAGCCATTGTTGATGGAACACGAGTTGTAAATGGTGAATGGTGAATTGCGAATGAGTGCGCCCTTGACAACTCGTTCACAATTCAAACTTCACAATTCACAATTCACAATTTTAATTGGAGGTAGAGCTATATGAAGGTTGTCGTTTGTACCAAACAAACCCCCAGCACCACCGCCGATCTGACTGTCAAGCCAGACGGCAAGGTGAGTTGGGACGATCCCGGTGGCAAGCCCAACGTGGTCAATCCCTGGGACGAGTATTCAATTGAAGAAGGCATCCGTCTCAAGGAAAATCACGGGGCCAGCGACGTCATCGCCCTCACCCTCGGCGGCGAAGACAGCCAGGAAGCGCTGAAGACGGCGTTAGCCATGGGCTGCACCGAAGCCATTTTGTTATCCGACACGGCCTTCGCCGGCGCCGACACGTTGGGCACAGCCAAAGTATTGGCCGCGGCCATCAGCAAAATCGGCAACGTACAGGTCGCGCTGTTTGGCAAATCGGCGATTGATGGCGACACCGGGCAAACGGCCGTGCAAACCGCCCGCAAACTCGGTTGGACCCCCCTCACCTTCGTCTCGGCCATCACCGCCATCGGCGGCGGCCAGATCACCGTCGAACGCCTGCTCGACGACGGCAAAGAAACCGTCACCGCCTCCCTGCCGGTCGTCATCAGCACCGTCAAAGAAATCAACGAACCCCGCTACCCCTCCTTCATGGGCATCCGCAAAGCCAGCAAAGCCACCATCCCCACCTGGGGCGCAGGCGATCTGGGCGTTGCCGGTGTAGGCAGCAAAGTAGATTGGTCCCACGTCTACGCCCTGCCCCCGCGTGAAGGCAGCGTGGAAATCATTGACGGCGCCAACGCCCAAGAAAAAGCGGCCAAACTGGTCGCCAAGTTATTTGAGGAGAAAGTGATATGAGCGGCGTATGGGTATTTATCGAAAATAGTCATGGGGAAATTGCCACGATTGCCAAAGAAGCGCTGGCCGCCGCCCGCACCGTGGCCGGTGGCTTAGGCGAATCGGTCACCGCGTTGGTGTTCGGGCACAACGTCGCTGACGTGGCGGCCGCCGCTTTCGATTTAGGCGCAGATGCCGTCTTGGGCGCAGACGACGCCACCCTGGCCCCCTTCCGTGTTGAGGCCGTAGGCGCCGTAGCCGCCAAACTGGCCCAGGAACGCCAACCCAGCGTCATCATCGCCGGCGCTTCCACACGCGGCCGTGATCTGGCCGCCTGGATCGCCGCCGATCTGGACGCCGGTCTGGTGGCCGATGGCACAGACCTGGCCGTAGAAGGCGACCGGGTTAAAGTGACACGCCCGGTCTACGCCGGCAAGCTGCTCTCCACCGTCTTCGTGACGGCAGGCACGCAAGTCATCACCCTGCGCAACCGCGCCTTCCCCCAGGCTGAGTCTGTGGGCGGCAGCGGCAGCGCGGAATGGGTCAGCGCTGTTCTCGGTGAAGGCGACGTTCACAGCAAAGTCACCGGCTTTGCCGCCAAAGAAGGCGGCGTCAGCCTGGCCGACGCCAGCATCATCGTCAGCGGCGGGCGCGGCGTGGGCGGCCCGGACGGATTTGCCCCGGTACGCGAATTGGCCGACACCCTGGGCGCGGCTTTGGGCGCTTCACGCGCGGCCGTAGACGCCGGCTGGATTCCCTACGAACACCAGGTCGGCCAGACCGGTAAAACCGTCAGCCCGGACCTCTACATTGCCAGCGGCATCAGCGGCGCGATTCAACATCAGGCCGGTATGCGCAGCTCCAAAGTGATTGTGGCCATCAACAAAGACGCCGAAGCGCCTATTTTCAAACTGGCGCAGTACGGCATCGTCGGCGACCTCTTTGAGGTGCTGCCGGCGCTGACGGCCGAATTCAAGAAAAAACTCGGTTAAAAAATTGTTGGCCCGGTTCAGCTTGAATCGGGCCTGTTGTTGTTACAAGCTGCACAGCGTTCACCAGGGGCACAATCTGGTGAACGCTGTTTCCCCTCCTGTTCTCACCTGTTAAAAACCCTATGATCCTCGTCACCGGCGCGACCGGCTTTTTAGGCCATCATCTCATTCCCCAATTGTGCGCCGCCGGTTATGCGGTGAAAGCGTTGGTGCGCCCCAGCAGCGACGTGCGCTTTTTGCAAGAGCTGGGCGTGGAACTGGCCTACACCAACGACATCAGCGATCCGGCAGCGGCGTTGGCAGCCTGCCAGGGCTGTGATCAGGTGATTCATGCGGCCGGGCAGTTTCGTTTTTGGGGCGATTCCCCCTCCTTTTGGCGGACAAACGTGGGCGGAACGAGTGCGCTGCTGCAAGCGGCTACGGCCGTTGGCGTCCAGCGCTTCATCCACATCTCCACCGTCGTCGTCATCGGCAAAACGCCAGAGCGTGGCATATTGGATGAAACGGTGCGCTGCTACCCGCAAGAGCCTTACCAGCGCACCAAATACGAAGCGGAACAACTCGCCCTGTCCTATCATCGGGAAAAAGGCTTGCCGGTGATTGTGCTGCGGCCGGGCGCGTTTTATGGGCCTTACGGCCGTTACGCCTTCAACCGCCTCTTCTTCGAGGAACCCTTGCGCGGCTGGCGCATCAAGGTAGATGGCGGTCGGCGCATCACCTTCCCGGTGTACGTGCCGGACGTGGCACAGAGTGTGATGCTGGCGCTGAGTAACGGCCGTGTCGGGGAAACCTACCACATTTGCAGCCAATCCCTGGACCACAACTCCGTCAATTCCGTCATCAGCGACCTGGCCGGTATTGGCCGCTGGCGCATCAGCGTGCCCAAGTGGGTGGTATTGGCGCTGGCAAAGTCGTGGACGGCCGTTTCCCACCTGACCCACCGTGAACCCTTCTACCCCATCAACATGGCCCCCTACGTCTTCCAGGACTGGCGCGTCAGCACCCACAAAGCCGAAACCGAACTCGGCTTCAAGCCCACCCCCTTCCGCATCGGCGCGCAAGCCACCCTGAACTGGTACCGGCAGGCATTTTAAGCGAGAGCGAGAGGAAACATTCTCCTCCAGCTCTCGCTCTCGCTCTCGCTGAAAGGTAACTATGCTTAAAGTCTTCACCGTCGCCGAAATGGTCGCTGCCGAGAAAGCGGCCGACGCTTCCGGGGCGACGACCTACGCGCAAATGATGGAAACGGCCGGTAAAGCCGTCACCGACGCTATTTTGGAACGTTATCCGGTGGCCGCGCGCAGTGTGCTGGTACTGGTGGGGCCGGGCAACAACGGCGGCGATGGCCTGGTGGCCGGCCGTTACCTGGCCGAAGCCGGGGCCGACGTCGCCTTTTACCTCTACAAAACGCGCAACCCGGACCAAGACGACAACTACGCCAAAATTCTGGGCATGGGCCTTTTCGCCGTCGAAGCAGCCTTCGACCAGCGCTACCGCGTCCTGCGCACCCGCCTGGCTATCACCGACATCCTCATAGACGCCTTGCTCGGAACCGGCGTCACCCGCCCCATCACCGGCGAACTGGCGAATTTGCTGCAAGCCGTCGCCCGCACCCTGGCCGCTCGCCGCGCCGCCTTACCCAACCCAACCACCTTAACCAACCTGACCAACCTATCCAACCCATCCTCTCCTCCCCTCCCCATCGTCGCCGTAGATTGCCCCAGCGGCCTTAACTGCGACACGGGCGCGCTGGATGAGTTGGCCCTGCCCGCCGATCTCACCGTCACCTTTGCCGGGCCGAAGCGCGGCCACTTCATCTTCCCCGGCGCGGCGGCCTGCGGCGAACTGGTCGTCGCCGACATCGCCATCCCGCCGGATTTACCGGAAATAGCGGGCGTGACCGTCTCCGTGATGACCGCAGAGGCTGCGCGGTGGTTGTTGCCGGTACGGCCGTTAGATGGGCATAAGGGGACGTTTGGCACGGCCGTTATCGCCGCTGGGTCTTCTCGTTATTGGGGCGCGCCGGTGTTGGCCGCCCGCGCCGCCTACCGCGTGGGCGCCGGGTTGGTCGCCCTGGCCGTCCCCCAGGCCATCCGCGCCACCGTCGCCGCCCAACTGCCCGAAGCCACCTACCCACCCATCCCCGACCGCGAGATATTCGGGCCAGACAGTGCGCCCATGCTTCTGGCGACAAAGGCCAGCGCCCTGCTGGTGGGGCCGGGGCTGGACAATGCCGCCGCCTTGATGGCCGCGCTGCTGGCCGAAAAAGAGTCGCTGCCACCGCTCGTCGCCGACGCCGACGGCCTGAATCTCCTGGCCCAACTGGACGATTGGCCGCGCCGGCTGCCGCCCAACACCATCCTCACCCCCCATCCCGGCGAAATGGCCCGGCTGATGGGCATCTCGCTCGACGAATTGAAGGGGCGGGATCGGGTGACGGTGGCGCAGGCGATGGCGCAAACATGGGGGCAAGTGGTGCTGTTGAAAGGGGCGTATACGGCCGTCGCCGCGCCGGACGGCCGTGTGACCATCATCCCGTTTGCCAACCCGGCGTTGGCAGTGGGCGGCAGCGGCGACGTATTGAGCGGGGTGATTGTGGGCTTGCGGGCGCAGGGTTTGGCGGCGTATGACGCGGCCTGCCTGGGCGCTTACCTGCATGGGGCGGCGGGAATGGTTTACGGCCGTTCGTCTGGCCTGCTGATGAGCGAACTGGCCGATTTGCTGCCAGAGGTGATGGGGCAATTACGGGGGGAATGAACGGCCGTCAGGCGGCTGTATCCGCCTGTTTTTTCGTTTGTTGTCGTTCGGCCAGCAAGTCGGCTGTTAGAGACGGCCCCTCAGCAAACATGCCCCGTAAAGCAGCTACAGGATCATCCGGCACAGGAACCAGCGACAGGCCATCGCCATAATCAACAATTTGTACCTGGTCGCCAGCACGTAAGCCGTATTTTTGACGCAGCGCTTTGGGAATAACAACCCATCCTTTTTT
>CALFEW010000532.1 GCA_937958365.1 uncultured Chloroflexota bacterium
GTCCCCGGCACCACCGTCACCCGGCAGCCATAGGCGGCCAACAGCCGCAAAATATTGCGTTTGATGCCAAAATCATACGCCACAACGTGGTATTTCGGATTTTGGATTTCGGATTGCGGATTGGCCGTTGGCAATTGGCTATTGACCATTGACCATTGACCATTTGCTTCCCACCAATTCGCCGCTTCGGTCCAGGGGTAGGGTTCGGCGCAGGTGACTTCGCGGGCCAGGTCCAGGCCGTTCATGTCGCGGGCGGCGCGGGCCAGGGTGAGGAGGTGGTCGGGGTCAGGATCGGCGCTGCTGAGGGCGGCGCGCATCGCGCCGTGGGTGCGGATGTGGCGCACCAGAGCGCGGGTGTCCACATCGCTAATCGCCACGACGCCACGTTCAGTCAAATAGTCGGGCAGGCTTTGGCGGGCGCGCCAGTTGCTGACCACCGGGCTGAGACTGCGCACCACCAATCCGGCCGCCCACACCCGGTCGCTCTCGTCGTCTTCGGGCGTGCAGCCGGTATTGCCAATGTGGGGCATGGTCATGGTGATGATCTGGCCGTGATAGGAGGGGTCTGTGAGGATTTCCTGGTAGCCGGTGAGGCTGGTATTGAAGACGATTTCGCCGGTCGTCTCGCCTATTGCGCCGAAACCGACGCCCGGCCACAAAGAGCCGTCTTCTAAAGCCAGCAAAGCGGGTGGGTATTGTGTCATAAACGCAAATCCTGGGTGAACGGCCGTTCTCAGCAGTTCCATCAACTGATGATCGGTCCGTGTCTTGTTTTCAATTTTAACACACCCGCCTGTGCCCGAAACGATAAACGTCTACAAATTTAGTCTGTCCTTTTTAGGCAAGAGCGCGCAGCACGCCTCGATGCGACAGGGCTTTTCTGGCAAAAATGGGCAGTGGGCGGATTTGTGGTGGCATGTGCCGCAGGGTGGGGGAGTTCGGCCAGGTGCTAACAGAAGTATTTATAAAATCTGGACAGAAGTTCATATTAACTTACACAAACCGGCCGTCACTATGTTACAATTGTGCCTGCTCCCTGATTGGCGCATTTTGCGTCATAAAACGGCCGTCGCCATCCAACCCCCAATTAGACGGCCGTTGGCCGCAGCATCGGCGCATGTTCTTATATGGCAGAATTGGTCTCTAATAACAAATGGCGTGCCCTTAATTCCAATCTGCGTGTGGTGTCCTGGCTGCGCGTCATCGTGCCGCTGGTGATGCTGCTGTTGGCGCTGTCCATTGAACTGATGGAGGATGTTCCGGCTCACGGCGGCTTCTCCGGCATACCAGCCCTGACCGGCAGACACCACCAGGGGTTTTACCTGGAAATCTTGATTTTTGGCCTGTTCGGACCGGCCATCACCGGCTTAAGCATTCATTGGATCGTGACCGTCACGAAAGAACTTGAGCGCGCCCATTCCGCTGAACGGACCTTGCGCCAGGAATTGCAGAACGAAGCGCAGGCCCGTCGTGAACTGTTGGCTGTTACCGTGCGCAGCCAGGAGGCCGAACGGCAGCGCGTGGCCCGCGAATTGCACGACGGCATTGGCCAGCCTTTAACTATGTTCTTGATGATGGCCGAAGCCGACGAGACGGCTCTGGAAAAATCGCCCACGCTGCGCCACGCGCAACTGGCAGCCACCGACACGCTGGAAGCCATTCGGCGGCTGATCCTGGATTTGCGTCCGGCGCTGCTGGATACGCACGGTTTGCTGCCGGCGCTGCGCCAATCGGCCGAAAATAGTCTGTCGCCCATGGGCATTGACGTGCAGGTAACGGCCGTAGGCGACCCGCGCCCCATCCCCGACGAAGCCGAAACCGCCCTTTTCCGCATCGGTCAAGAAGCCCTCACCAACATTGTCCGCCATGCCCACGCCCGCTGTGTGCAAATCAGCCTGGAATACCAACCCGCGCAGGTACGCCTGATTATCGCCGACGATGGACAAGGCTTGCCGCGCGCCGATCAGATCAAAAATCCGCACCCGCACTCGCTTGGCCTGGGTTTGCTGAGTATGCGTGAACGTATGGCACAGGTAGGCGGCCACCTGAACATTCGCAGTTGGCCCGGCGAAGGAACTGAGATCGCCGCCACCATCCCTTTTGAGCAGCAGAAGACCTCATGACAGTAGCGCGTGTACTTATTGCCGACGATCACGTGATCATGCGAGAAGGCGTGGCCCTGATTCTCAATGCCCGCCCGGAATTCGAGGTGGTGGGTCAGGCCATCAACGGAGAACAGGGCGTGCGTCTGGCCGAAGCCTTGCAGCCAGACCTGGCCTTGTTAGACATCTCGATGCCGGAAATGGACGGTATCACGGCGGCGCGCCATATCCACGCGGCCTGTCCCCAGACCCGCACGCTCATCCTCACCATGCACGACGATGAAGAAATCTTCTTCGCCACGCTGCAAGCCGGCGCATCCGGCTATGTGCTGAAGGGGTCTAGCCCCAGTGAGCTGATTGACGCGCTGCAAGCGGCGCTGAAAGGACACGTCTACATTTCGCCGCCGATGACCGGCAAACTGGTGAATAATTTTCTCCACAGCAAAGACGACAACGAAGTCCATTTGTTGGATTTTTTGACGGTCCGCGAGCGGGAAATTATGCAGATGTTGGCGCAGGGTTACACCAATCGGGAAATCGCCGGTAAGTTGATTATCAGTCCCAGCACTGTCCAAACCCACCGCACGCACATCATGGAAAAGCTGAAACTCAACAACCGTACGGAACTGGTTCGTTACGCCATCCGTCACAAGCTGCTGCCCCCCCGCTAAAAAGCCAGGGAAATGCCGGTTTATGCTCTGCGCATGTATTTCAAGGAGGGCCGTAAGCGTAGAGGGTATTGTCCTGGCCGACGAGGAAGAGACGGCCGTTGCCCACCACCACCATCATTCTCGACCGGGGCTGCGGCTCCGTCCGCCAGGTTATCGCGCCCGTCGCCCGCTGCAAGCCATAGAGCCGGTTATCGTTCCCCTGGAAAATCAGCCAGTCGCCGGCCACCGCCGGCCGCGCGCGTGGCGCGTTGAAGATGCCTTCGAGTTGGCTTTGCCAGACGGCCGTTCCCGCCATCCCATCCACCGCGTGAAGAAAGCCATTGTCACTGCCCAGGTAAAGCCTCCCGGCCGCGTAGCTAAAGCCGGGCGACCAGTTCTCCGTGGGATAGCGCCAGGCGGCTGCTCCGTTGTCTCGATTCAGGGCATACAGCATATCGGTGTAGGCCAGAAAATAGACGTGGCGTTCGTCTACCGCCAGCGATTTGAGCAGGCCGTCCGGCGAGTCGGCCGTCCAGCGCAGCGCGCCGCTGCGCCGGTCGAAGGCGTGCAGGCGCAACATGCCGCCTTCCTCAACGTCGGCGTCGCTCAGCAGGCTGCCGCCGCTAACGACGAGATCGCCAGCGGCGGCGGGGGTGGTGAGGGTGTAAACGGCCGTTTCCACTCCCCAACGCGGTTGGCCGGTCGCCGCCTCCAGCGCGTACACCCACGCCCGCCCGGCCGGGTTGGGGAGGATGCCCGGCCCGACGAAGGCCGTGCCGACGTACAGCGCGTCGCCGTCCAGCAGCGGCGGCCAAAGAACCTCGCCGCGGATGGGGGTTTGCCAGAGCGTCTGGCCGTCGCGGGCGCGCAGGGCCAGCAGACCACCCGGCGCGCCCACGTAAACGGCCGTTTCACCGCCAACCAACGAACGTGGATACACGCCATCGGGCGGCGTCACGCGCCAGTTTTCTTGCCCGGTGAGGGCGTCTAGAGCGATAACGGCCGTTTCTGTCGCTACAACCACTTGTTCGCCAGCGGTTCCAGGGACCACCACCGGCGTGCCCGGTGCGCCTGCCATCGTTTTCTGCCATACCAGAACCGGCGCGGCGTCGAAAACGGCCGTGGCAGGCGCGTCATCTGCCCGGCAAGCCGCCAGAACGGCAATCAGACTGATGGCGAGCCAGCAAAACCTGACAGGTCTTCCGAGACCTGTCAGGTTCCCAACGTTACGTTTACTCATTGGGCGTCTGGAGCAGGAAGTTGATGAGGATTTCCAATTCGTCCTCTGTCAGCCGTTGGCCGAAGTCCTGGGGCATTGTGCCCGCCTGGTCCTCAAAACCGGGCACGACAAACGCATTCGGCTCCACGATAGACTGATGGATGTATTCCTCGGCCGTCAGACCTTCTACCCGCGAACCGGCAACCGCCGGGATTTCATCCCAGACGGGGCCGATCTTGCCGCCCCGGCCAATGCGCTCCAGGCGATGGCAGGCAAAGCAGCCCATCTGCTCCACGATGGCGATGGCGGCCTGTTCACCGGCGTTGAAGGGCGCTTCGCCTGTCTGGCTGCGAATGTAGCTGACCAGTTGCCAGCGTTCGGTCTCGTTGAGCATCGTTTCCCAGGCCGGCATGGAGGAGAAAAAGGGCGATTGTCCACCACCGGCGCTGATGCGCCAGAACAGGTAGTTGTCGGTCATAAAGGGCAGGTGCATCAGGGCCGGATCGGTCAGGTTGACCGGTTTGGGCGTGAGGCCGGGACTCAGGGGGCCTTGCCCGTCGAGCTTTTCGCCGTGGCAGGCGAAGCAGCCATGCTCCTGGTACAACTGTTCACCGGCGCTCACTGCGGCCGCGTCACCGATCAGGGGGTTGGTCATGCTGGCGTAAGTGGCCGGGATTTTGGCCTGCCAATCTTCCAGGCGTATTTCGGTGACGACCGGGATGACGGGGTCTACGACGATGGGGACTTCTTCGCGGATGGTGTGCGTCTCGGTGAAGGCGTCGCTGGCGATGGCGTAGACGGCCAGGCCACCCGTGCCAACGGCCAGCAGCGTGAAAATCAGCAGGGCGACGTCGGTTGCGACGACTTCCAGCTTGGGATCGCGCCCCTTGACACGGAAGCGGTTGATGAGGACGACGCCCATGACGAAGCCAAAAACGGCCGTGAGCGTGCCCAGCATACCCAGGAAGAAGGGCTGTGTGGTTGGCCGGGTGATGGTTTCGGTGATGGTCCGTTCAGGGACCGATGGCGGTGGGGCTGAGGCGACGTTCATCGCGGCCGTAGCTGCTGTGGCGGTGGGGGATTCGGTAACGGCCGTTGTCCCCATCACACCGGCTTGCACCAGCGGCCCGTCCCGGTTGGTCTCCTCAATATCGAACTCCCAACCGGGCGGCATCCGGTTGTCGCGCAGCCGGGCGCGCAGCTTGGACGCTTCCCAATCGCCGGGCACAACAACCGGCACACCGGGGGGATCGGACAGCACGTCGCCGCCGAGCAAAATGCCTTCCAGGCTGCCCAGGTTCATCTCGTGGCGCGAATCGCCGGAATTGTCGAAGTGGCATTCGGTGCAGGCTTGCGAGCCTTCGTACCAGGCGTCTTCGGTGGTGAAGAGGGGCAGCACGTCAGCCGTAAAATCGCCGGTATGTTCCGCGCCCGCTTCGTCGGTCCAGGCGAAGTTCCCTTCGGCTGCGCCAGCGTTGACCCACGCGCCGATCAGGTCTACGGCATAAATCGAGCCGCTGTCCAATTCCAGCAGCGGGCCGTTGCGATTGGTTTCCTCGATGTCGAATTCCCAGCCGGGTGGCATCCGGTTGTCGCGCAGCCGGGCGCGCAGCTTGGACGCTGCCCAATCGCCGGGCACGACAACCGGCACGCCGGGTGGGTCGGACAACACGTCGCCGCCGAGCAAGATGCCTTCCAGGCTGCCCAGGTTCATCTCGTGGCGCGAGTCGCCGGAGTTGTCGAAGTGGCATTCGGTGCAGGCTTGTGACCCTTCGTACCAGGCGTTTTCGGTGGTGAAGAGGGGCAGCACGTCGGTCTCGAAGGCGGCGGTGCAGGTTTCGTCGTTGAGAGAGGTGAAGGTGAAGGAACCGGCGCTGGCCCCGGCGTCCACCCAGGCCCCGATGAGGTCTACGGCGTACACTTCGCACTCTCCGGCCGATTGTTGTGCCGATATATAGGCTGGCGCGATGGCGTGGTTGTAGGTGACGGCCGTGATTGGGGGCGGTTCGGCCAGGCGGGCGAACGCCGGTTGGACAATGACAGTTGCCAGACTGATGGCCAGGATGGCCAGGATGGCAGCTAACAGCCTGTTGAATCCTCTTTTCATGGGTATCTTTCCTCCTTCCTTCGACGTGGGGCGATCTGCAAATCCCCTTACAATGGTTTGGGCCTGACCGCGTGCAGTAAATTGATAAAGTCAGCGGGGCTTTCGAGAGCGTGGTCTTGCCGTTGAAATATTTGCAGCCGATTGTCTTCGAGGTTCAGGCGGATAATGGTGATGCCGTCTTGCTGTAAGAGGTCGGCCAGGAAACGGCCGTTTTCCTCCTCCCCAGCCTCCAACAAGACGTGTGACGGGGTTTGCGCCGGAATCATCGCAGCGTCAACGGGCTGTTCGTAATCGGCCACCAATTCCAACCGCGCCTGGGCCAGCAAACTCAGGACGGCTTCTCGCAAAATCAGGTGTCGCCAGATCAAAATAATGCGTGGTACAGGCATACAAATTCTCCACCTGGATAGTACCGGCGCACCCATCCCCTGCCTATCGCGCAAATATTGATTTTGGCCGATCAGGCATCGTGCAAATGTTGATATTTGGAATGATTAGTGTTCGTGGAACTCACCGTCATTCTGACGAGTCTTCGAGGAAGAATCTCCAAGTTGAAGGGGGGTAGTGTAAACGAAAACCGCGCCACTATGCAGTGGCGCGGTTTTCGTTAGATTGTGGGTGGGGAAACGGCCGTGTTTTACTTTGCCAGCATCCCACGATTGGCCGGGCTACGGCTTTTGCACAATAGGCACAAATACATTCACGGTGTCTGCCGGACACGTGACCGAGCCATAATTTGCCGCAGACAGCCCATCTGAGTCGCGCGCCCGAATGACGTACGAATAACTGTTCCCCAATTGCGTGCTACTCCCACTCTCAGCCTCGCCACAGGTCACTTTATAGCCAGCCCCGGTCATCTCGGCGGGAATGTACATAGTAGACTGGAAAAAGCCCGTATGATAAGCGCGTATATGTTCATCAATAGCAACAGTCATGCTGATCATGTAAGCGCCGGAGGAAGCTGATACATAGAGATAGTTCCACTCAATGTAACAGGCGCCTGTCCCGGCAACCGGCCGGCGGCAGGTGGCGCTGGGACTATCAATAAAGGAGATTTGCGGAGATTTACCACTCCCGCTGGTCTCCCGGTAGGGCAGGGTTGGTTCCGAAGGGGGGGCGTCTGCCAAAGGCGCAGCCTGCGACTCGAACACCGCCAGGACAACAACAAGGCTCAAGATGGCGATGAGCGCCAACAAACTCAACAACCCTTTCCGCCTTGCACGTGGCATCATTTGAGGTTCCATGGCGTTATCCCTATGGCTGGTAGGCCGGGCAATAGGCTGTGCCGTAGTTAGCGGAACCCAGGTTTGCGCTGTCTCTCGCCCGGACTGTGTAGGCGTAGGCGTTGCCTAATTGTGGATTGCCGCTTGCGCCGAGGGAACCACACGCTACTTTGATGCCGTCTCCCAACATGCTGTAAGGTATGTACATCGAAGTTTGGAAAAAGCCTTGCGTGTGCGCCACCGGACCACTGTTATTCAGCGACAGGGTCATGGTGATCATGTAATTGGGGGCTGCGTCTACGGACAGGTAATACCAGGTCAGGTAACAGGCGTCGCGTGCGGGATCGGGTTGGTAGCAGGTGGCTGAAGGGGAATCTATGAAACCGATGTTGGGTTGTTGGATTCCGGCATCTTCTGTAGAGCCTTCAATTTCCCGTTGATTTTCACCCTGGGTCTCTCTGGTTAAAATACCCGGAACCCCTGAGCCTTGCCCGCGAGCGGTCTGTATCAGACCGAGGGTTGCGGCTCCCAACAAAAATGCCAGAAAAAGAGAAAAGATGAGTTTGCGCATTTTGACCTCCGTTGTCAAAGGGTAAAGTGTGGCTCCCCAATGAACACGGATACATTGTGTCGCTGATTCTTGAACGATGCAGGCCGGACTTTATCGGCCTTGTTGAATGTTGATACAAGATGCCAGGATTGGCGAGATGTGCATAAGCGCAAAGTAAGAAGGGTTTGTTCCTCTGCCGATTTGTTTAATTCGGATAGGGTGGGTGAGTTTCTTTTTCGCTTCCATGCGTTTGCGTCGTTGACGTAAGGTTTTATTTCGGGCAAACTTCTGTTGCCTAAGCGAAATTGAGACTGGAGTGAGTATAAGAGTTTCTAGGGCCTGACGCAATAGGCTTGTCCCTTTTGATCAAGTCATCAGTCGGTGTCTAATCTGCTTGCCACCGGAAACTTGACGTATTCTTGACGGCCGTATCCAGACTCTTGTCACCCCCTTAATGCCTTTGTGTGTACACTGCAAAATGGAAGACAGTCATAGGCGCAGGGTAGGCGCATGAAGGGTATAATCATGGTATCAAATCAATTATCAGTTCATATAGAAGAACCCGCCGATATGCAAAAAACAAAAGTGCTGGTGGTAGATGATGAACACGCGATCCGGCGTTTTTTACGCACATCGCTTAGCGCCCATGGCTACGAAGTCCATGAAGCCGCCACCGGCGAAGACGCCATTTTACAGACCATCAACGTCCGGCCAGATTTAATCATTCTCGACCTGGGCCTGCCCGGTATCAGTGGCATTGAAGTCACCCGGCGCATCCGAGAATGGACGCAAACGCCGATTGTCATCCTCTCCGTGCAAAACCAGGATACGGACAAAATCGAGGCTTTGGACGCCGGGGCGGATGATTACCTTTCCAAGCCTTTCAGCGTGGGCGAACTGACGGCGCGATTGCGCGTAGCTATGCGCCACATCCGCCAGGAAGAGCCAGAACTGACGTTTACCAGCGGCAAACTGCGGGTTGATCTCACCGCCCGCCTGGTCACTTATGATGGGCAAGAGATACAGCTGACGCCCACGGAATATGATTTGCTCAGGGTGTTGATCCAATATGCCGGGCGCGTTTTGACCCATCAACACTTGCTCAAAGAAGTCCGCGGCGCGGGCTTCCAGACGGAAACCCATTTGCTGCGGGTGCATATGAGCAACCTCCGCCGCAAAATTGAAGAGGACCCAGCCAACCCGCAGTACATTCTGACGGAGCCTGGGGTGGGTTACCGCTTGAAACTGGACCTATGACGGAAAAATCCCAAAGATATGCGTAAAAGAACCATCGTTTTGCTGATTGGCCTGGCCTTGTTGGTTGGAATTGTTGTCTTGCCGTTTGCCATTCCCGTTCGGGAGGATGGCGTGGATCCGGCGCAGTTGGCCGGGCCAGAGGGCGCGTTTGCCCACCTGCAAGGCGTCAACGTCTATTACGAAGACCGGGGCGACCCAGCCGCGCCGGCCGTGGTGCTGGTGCATGGCCTGTATGGTTCCACGGCCTCGTGGCGTTACAACGTGGACGAATTGGCGGCAGCCGGTTATCGCGTCATCGCCTACGACCGGCCGGGGTTTGGGCTGTCGGACAAGGTGGCGGCGTTTGATTATTCGTTGGACAACCAGGTGGCGCTGTTGGGTGAGTTGTTGGATGCGCTGGGGGTGGGGGAAACGGCCGTTATCGGACACAGCGCCGGGGCCAAAGTAGCTGCCGAGTTTGCCCGGCAGCAGCCGCAGCGGGTGACGCAGCTCGTCCTGACTGACGCCCAGACAACGGCCGGTGGCCCGCCATCTTTTGTCAGTGGACTGGTGGAACTGCCGCCGGTGCAGCGTTGGGCGCGCATCGGTTTGCAGGCGTACTTTACGCGGGAAAACCTGGAGGCGTCGTTGGGCAATTTTTACGTGGATCCCTCGTTTCTAGGGGAGGCGGACTATGATGCTTACTGGCGGGCGTTCCAGACGCCGGGTTGGGACGTGGCGCTGCTGGCGCTGACCCGCGACAGCGCCGGGGACTTGTTGACCGAGGCCGAGGTGGCGCAAATCACGGCCGAGACGCTGCTGTTGTGGGGCGATCAGGACACGATAACGCCGCTGGCGCAAGGCGAGGCGCTGGCGCGGCTGCTGCCCAACAGCACGCTGGTGGTCATTCCGCAGAGCGGCCACCAGCCGTTTGAGGAGCAGGCGACGG
>CALFEW010000533.1 GCA_937958365.1 uncultured Chloroflexota bacterium
GGAAGATTTTTTTGATGGCGTGTTTGGACAACCCAATTGGGCGGCCTTCTTTTTGCTGGTAACGGCCGTTCTCCTCGTCGTTGGTGAGCGCATGATGTCCGGCAAGAAAACGTTTGACACGATGACCTGGCTGGACACGATTGTGATTGGCCTGTTTCAGACGATTGCCTTGTTCCCCGGCTTATCGCGCAGCGGCAGCACCATCGTCGGCGGGCTGCTGCGGGGGTTTGATCGGCCCACGGCGGCGCGTTACAGCTTTTTGCTGGGCGTGCCCGTCATTTTGGGCGCAGGTCTGTTTTCTGTGCTGGATATTGTGACGGCCGAAGAGATGGTGTATTCAACGGCCGTTTACCTTTCCGCCTTCATCGCCGCCGCCATCTCCGGCTACGCCTGCATCGCTTTTTTGCTCAACTGGGTACGCAACCACAGCCTGTACATCTTCGCTGCCTACACCGCCCTCCTCGGCAGCGGCTACCTGCTCTTCTCCCTGCTGGGGAAATAACAGGACGCGGATGAACGCGGATGGTATAGATTTTCGCGGGTAACTTTTTAAAATCCGCGGCCATCCGCCGTATCCGCGTTCATCTGCGTCCCATTTTACGAGGTAACGGCCGTGACCATTTCCGGGTAATCGTCGCGTTCGGCCGTTAGTGGGTCCAGCCCAAACAGCGTCAGCAGTTCCGTAATCAGTCCTGCCTTGCGCGCCGCATCGGTGCGCGACCAGGTGCGCGATTTGATTTCCAGGAAATACCCCGGCAGTTCCGGCGACGTAAGCTTGTCCAGGTTGATGGCGAAATCAGTCTCGCGGTAAATCACCCGCCAGCGCAGCCGGTCTTTGTTCACGGCCACCTGGCGCGCCGGGGCAAAATATTCACTGTAAAAGCGCAAACTGCGGTCCGCGTTCGCCAAAAAACGGGAACGCGAAAGCATGACCGAATTTTGAAATTCCGTCCGGTCTTCCTCGCCAATCAGCGTCAGGCGTGAGCGCACCTGATACACTTCCCCAGTGTCGCCCACAAATTCATCTTCGCGGTAGCGCAGCCGCGCCGCGTCCGGGTCGCCATTTTCAAACACGAAGTAGGTGTCGTACTCGCGGTAATGGGAGGTCTTGGTAATTTCGAGATGGTCGCCTGCCAGCACGCGCAGCACGGCGTCTTTGTCGGCGACCGGGACTTTCACCTGGATTTCAAAACTTTCCTGGCGTTCCACGCCGGCCAACAGCACCAGTTTGTTGTACGGGCTGGATTCGCGCTCCAGCACAAAGGCGTCAATCTCGGCAGCGATCTGGGCGGCGGCCGTTTTGGCGGCCGGTTCGTCAATGGTTAACAGGGCACGATTGCGCATCAGCCAACGGCCGTTACACATCACATCCGCCACATCCGAACTCTTGGCCGCGTAGACCAGGCGCGAATACACCGCGTCAGCAGTGTTGTTAAAGTGCGGCTGATTATGCACCCCATCCATCTCCACAATGGCTAAATCCGCCCGTTTGCCCGCTTCCAGACTGCCGGTTTTGTCGGCCATGTGCAGCGCCCGCGCCCCGCTGATGGTCGCCAGTTCCAGCGCCTGTCGCGCCGGTAAGACAGTGGGATCATTGCTCTTGGTTTTCGCCAGCAGCGCCGCCAGCCGCACTTCCTCGAACATGTCCAGGTCGTTGTTGCTGGCCGGGCCGTCGGTCCCGACGCCTACATTCAGCCCCATGGTGAGCATCTGCCCCACGGCGGCGATGCCGCTGGAGAGCTTCAGGTTGCTGGTGGGGCAGTGGGCCACGCCGGCGCCCGCTTCCTTCAGGGCAAACATCTCGCTTTCATCCAGATGGACACAGTGCGCGGCCAGCAGTTTGGTCTCCAGCAAACCATTCTTGCCAATCCAGTTGACCACCGGCATGTGGTTTTGCTCCATCGAGTTTTGCGCTTCCAGGGCCGTTTCGCTGACGTGGGTGTGCAGCGGCACGTCGTAGGCGCGGGCCAGGTCGGCGCAGGCGCGGTTCATTTCCGGCGTGCCGGTGTACCAGGCGTGCGGGGCGACGGCCGGTTGAATCAGCGGATGGCCGTTCCATTTTTCGATGAAGCGGCGGCAGAGGACCAGGGCGTCTTCGTAGGTGGCGGCGTCTGGCGCGGGGAAGATGAGGACGGTCTGACCGAGGAGGGCGCGCATACCGATCACGGCCGTTTCCGCGGCAATCTCATCCTCAAAATAATACATATCCGCAAACGACGTCACACCGGAGCGAATCATCTCGGCGCAGGCGATTTGCGTGCCCAACTTCACAAATTCCGGCGTGACAAATTCACGCTCCAGGGGCATCAGGTAGCCCAGCCACACGTCCAACCGCAGGTCGTCGTTCAGGCCGCGCAGCAGGGTCATGGGAATGTGGGTGTGGGCGTTGACCAGGCCGGGCATGATGACTTTGCCCTGGCAGTTGATGGTTTCGGTGGCTGTGTAGGTTTGGGCGAGAACGGCCGTAGGCCCCACCGCCACAATCGAATCTCCCGCAATCGCCACTGCGCCATCCGCAAAAACTGTATATGCTTCATTCATCGTGACGACTGTGCCGCCAATTAATAAAATATCCACTTGTTGGGACATGGGTTCCTTCCTCGTATGATATGTAGTAACGGGGACAACCCCGGTGATGATAAGTTCCCGACCGCTCGTCGGTAGCGCCGGGTACTGCGTCGAGTTGGTATTATGCACGCGGATTATAACGATTCCTGTTATAATCGGGAAACTTTACACGGGTATGACGGACGGTGAGTACATGAGAATGGTAGATGTGATTGCCAGAAAGCGGGACGGGCGCGAGCTGACCACGGCCGAAATCAACTGGTTTATTACCGAATATACGGCCGGCAGCATCCCCGATTACCAGGCGGCTGCCCTACTCATGGCGATTTACCTGCGCGGCATGAATCGCCGCGAAACTGTAGACCTGACTCTGGCGATGGCCGAATCTGGGGACAAATTAGACCTGCATGACGTGGCCCCTTTTGTGATTGACAAACATTCCTCCGGCGGCGTGGGCGACAAAACCACGCTGGTGGTGCAGCCCATCGCGGCGGCTTGCGGCGTGCCGGTAGGCAAAATGAGCGGGCGCGGGCTGGGTTCCAGCGGCGGCACGCTGGATAAAATGGAGTCTATTCGCGGCTGGTCTTGCACCATGACTTTGGAGCAGTTCAAACGCCAACTGGCCGACATCGGCGTGGTGCTGGCCGGGCAAACGGCCATTTTGGCCCCGGCCGACGGCAAGCTGTACGCCCTGCGTGACGTGACGGCCACCGTCGCCAGCGCGCCGCTGATCGCCGCCTCGATTATGTCCAAAAAGCTGGCCGCCGGCGCCGACGCTATGGTGCTGGACGTGAAAATGGGCAGCGGCGCATTTATGCCCACCCTGGAGTCCGCTCGTGATCTGGCGCAGATTATGGTGGACATCGGCACAGACGCCGGGCGCAAAACCGTCGCCCTCATTTCCGACATGAACCAGCCGCTGGGATCGGCCGTTGGCAATGCGCTGGAAGTGAAGGAAGCGATTGAGACGCTGCAAGGCGGTGGGCCGGCCAGTTTTTGGGCGCACTGCCAGGACGTGGCGGCCCACATGCTGCTGCTGGCCGGCAAAGCGGCCAATTTGGAAGAGGCGAAGGAGTTGGCGCGGACTGTGCGGGGCAACGGCCGTGCCCTGAGCAAATTCCGTGACATGGTGGCCGCTCAGGGCGGCGACGTGGCCCAGGTGGACAATCCGGCATTGCTGCCGCAAGCCAAATTTGTGGAGCCAATTCTGGCCCCGCGCGCCGGGTATATTGCGGCGCTGGACACGGCAGCCATTGGGTGGGCGGCCGTGCATTTGGGCGGCGGCCGTCTGGTGAAAACCGACAAGATTAACCACGCCGTGGGCTTTGTTTTGCCTTGCGCCGTGGGCGACAAGGTGGCGGTGGGTGACGTGTTGGGCACGGTTCATGCCGACAACGTGGAGAAATTGGAACAGGCGCGCAAAGAGGTGATAACGGCCGTGTCCTGGTCCGACACACCCGTAGCCCACCTGCCGCACATCTACGAAACCGTCACCGCTTAGGCAGATTGGGCCAATCTTGAAGATTGGCCCAATCTATTATATCTGGAGGAACGTATGGACAAGAAAATCGCATTTTCGTTGGGCGGCGGGGGCGGTCGGGGATCCGCCCACATCGGCGTCCTGATGGAATTTGAGCGCCTGGGCATTCGCCCGGCTCTGATTACCGGGACCAGCATTGGCGGGATGTTGGGGGCGTTATACGCCGCCGGTCTGGACGCCGCCCGTTTGATGGATTTTTTCCGCCAGCTTCAGGTAGACAAATTGTATGCTTTGCCCGGCAACTCCTTCTCGCTCACCAACAACAACAAACTGGAAAAGCTATTAGAGCAAACCATCGGCCGCCTGCACTTTAGCGACCTGCAAATCCCCCTGGCAGTAACAGCCACCGATATTCGCCGCCACAAGTTAGTAGTGTTGGATGATGGCGATCTGATCTCGGCCATATTGGCGACGACGGCGCTGCCGATTGTGCTGCCACCGGTGGAACGCAACGGCCTGATCCTCATTGATGGCGGCCTGCTGAACAACGTGCCATTTGACGTGGCGTATGCACGCGGAGCCACACACGTCCTGGCCGTAGACCTGACCAACGCCGCAGCTTATGGCGTTAACGGCGAAGCTGTGCCCCAGCCCACCGGCCGTTTTTCTCGCATTATGAAAATCCCCCAATTGTTTGGCACGTGGCAGGTGCTGAACGCCGTCATGGACATCGTCACCGAGCAATCGCTGCAAACGCGGCTGGCCCTGACGGAACCGGACGTACTCATTCAGCCGTTTATTGACACCATTGGCGTGTTGGACTTCCACCGGTTGGAAGAGGGAATGGCGGCGGGGGTAACGGCCGTGCAAGAAATAGAAACCCAATTACAAACGCTACTAAAAGGAGAAGCCGCATGAACATTTTAGGCATAGACATTGGCGGCAGCGGCATCAAAGGCGCGCTGGTAGACACCGACAAAGGCAGCCTGCTCACCGACCGGCTGCGCATTCCCACGCCGCAGCCCGCCAAACCCAAACCCATGATCCAGGCTATCCAGACCATCGTGAAGCACTTTGATTACCAGGGACCCATCGGCGTAGGCTACCCCGGCGTGGTGGTAGATGGCGTCACCCGCACCGCCGCCAATGTCCACAACGATTGGATTGATTACCCAGCCGCCCGCAACATCGCCCTGGCAACCAACTGCGAGACCATCGTGCGCAACGACGCCGACGTGGCCGGTTTTGCCGAAATGTTTCATGGCGCAGGGCGCGGCGTGCCCGGCGTGGTGATGATTTTTACCCTGGGAACCGGCATTGGCAGTTGCATGTTTGTGAATGGGCACATCGTGCCCAACCTGGAACTGGGGCATTTGTTCTTGCGTGACCAGAAAAAAGACGCAGAATTTTTCGCGGCCGATCGTATACGCGAGGAAAACAGTCTGACCTGGGAAGAATGGGGCGCGCGGCTCAACGTCTATTTCCAGCACATCGAATCGCTTTTCTCGCCCAATCTCTTCATCATTGGCGGGGGCGTCAGCAAGCAGCACAAAAATTTCCTAAAATTTATCCAGGTACGCGCCAACATCGTGCCGGCCCAACTGCGTAATGAGGCGGGCATTGTGGGCGCGGCGCTGGCGGCGCTGCCGGAGTAGGCGGGGGGACGTATTCCGTAAGCCGTAAGCCGTAAGCCGTAAGCCGTAAGCCGTAAACGGAACACGGATTACGGAACACGGAATACGGGATACGGGATACGGAACACAAAAGGTTCACGCGATTATGCTCAAGAACAAACCAGGACAACGACTCGCTTATTTGCCGTATGCGGATGTGGAACTGCTGGCGGAATGCCTGGTGGCGCTGGCGAACGGCGATGGCGGGCTGATTGTGTTGGGGGTGGATGACGAGGGACGGCCGTCTGGCAACATTTGGGAGGAAGAAGCGGAAGGCGCGCTGCGCGAAGCGGTCTTGATGTGCCGCCCGCCCGTCCCCACCCAGTGGCAGCCGGTGGAACAGGGCGCGGAGCGCCTGGTGGGTATTTATGTGCCGCGCAGCACAGAACTACACAGCCTGCACGACGGCCGTGTCCTGGTACGCAGCGGCAGCGACAACCGCCCATTATCCGGCGACGAAATACGCAGCCTGTCCAACAGCAAAAACTCCGCCGAGTTTGAAACCGAACCCGTGCCCGGCGCACGGCCGTCTGACCTGGATGCGACAGTGATCCGCGATTACCTCGACCGGCGCGAAGGGCGCGGCACGGCCAAAGTCTCGTCTACCGATGAACTTTTGTTTGAGATTGGGGCCATGGACCGCGAAGGCAGCCCGACGACGATAGGCATTTTGCTGTTTGGTCGGAATCCGCAGGCCTTTTTCCCCCAGAGCGGCGTGGTGTTTGTCAAGTTTCCGGGCACGGAACCCCGCGGCGAAGATGGGGGCATTGGTTACGGCCGTCGCGACGAAATTACCGGCCCCATCGCCCGCGTGGTCGAACGAACCTGGAACGTCATCTTCGAGGAAATGCGCGTCGGCGCCCAGGTGAACCAGCTCGAACGCGAAGAGCTGACCGAATACCCGCGCTTTGCCGTGCGCGAAGCCCTCGTCAACGCCATCGCCCATCGGGATTACCGCATCAAAGGGCGGCGCATTGAAGTGCGCATGTACGCCGACCGGCTGGAAATCATCAGCCCCGGCGGCCTGCCCGGCTACATGACCATAGACAACCTGGTAGAGGAGCATTTTTCGCGCAATCCGCGCCTGGTGAACGGCCTGTATCAATGGGGTTACATCGAAGAATTGGGCCTGGGCATAGACCAGATGATCGAAGAGATGGTGCAGGCCGGCCATCCGCCGCCGCAATTCCGGGCCACGCCCCACCTGTTCACCGTCACCCTGTCCAACAAACGGGAACGAGCAGCGCCACCCAAGTGGACGCGCAGCATGAACGAGCGGCAAACGCGCGCCCTAAACTTCATCCGCGAAAGCGGCAGCATTACCAACCGGGAATACCGGGAATTGTGCCCGGACGTTTCGGCGGAGACGCTGCGTCTGGACATGGTGGACCTGGTGGAACGGGGCGTCTTGCTAAAAATCGGCTCGAAAAAGGGCACGTATTACATTTTGAAGTGACAGAACAGTGAAGACCGCAAGGGTTTGGGAAAACCTTGCGGTCTTTCCCAATATATCCCAAATTTATCCCAAGTTTTGTTTGGGATAAATGGGGATAACCCAACACTATGTTTGCAGATTGATGGATGGGACGCGGATAAACGCGGATGCAGCCGATTTTCGCGGATAAAAACCATCCATAATCAGCGTTTATCCGCCGCATCCGTGAAAATCCGCGTCCCATTTCTTAAAAGTGCAAACGTAGTGCCCAAGAAGTTCAGAGGATCGTAAGGAAAACGAGTATAATTCCGACGGTGAAGGGTGGCGCAATAACGGCCGTCGGCGGGATGAAGGCGCGGAACGGCCGTGCCAAACGCATAGTCTGTCATGACGTTAACACAACAGTTTTTCATTGTCTCCATCTTGCCGCTGACCCTGTTGGGCATGGTGGGTTATTTATGGGTGCGGGGAAGTAAACGGCGGCACGTTTTGTACCGGTGGACGTTTACGCTGTTGGCAACGGCCGTGTGGGCCAGCAGCATGTTGCGTTTTTACGGCGGGGCGCGCTTTTCGCCTGTCTTGATTTTCAATTGGGGGATTGTCGGTTCCTACGCCTTCAGCCTGGCCGCTCTTGGCGTCTTGTTCACCACCTTGCGCTACATGTTTGTGGCAAATCG
>CALFEW010000534.1 GCA_937958365.1 uncultured Chloroflexota bacterium
TGAACCCACCAACAACCACAACACGTGGTGACGCTGCATAAAGGCCTCCAAACTCACCAGTTTACCCGCCAACTTATCAGTCAACCGCCGTGCGAATGCGCAAACGGCCGTAACAGCTTAAAATATACCTGTAAAGGCCATAAAGTAACATTTTCTTAAAGATTGAAGATCAAAGATTGAAGATTTGCGCACATCAACTACCAACTATCAACTACCAACCTTCATTCTTTTGGAGTAAACCATGAGCTTCCGCGAATTTCTGGACCAGGCCGCGCAGAGCGGTGATCTTGTTGTGATAGAGAAGCCGGTCAGCGCCGATTTTGAGCTGGCGAACGTAGCCCACGCCCTGGAAGGACGGCCGTCGCTGTTCAACCACGTCGCGGGGTATCCGGGCTGGCGCGTGTGCGCCGGACCCTGCTCCGACCGCCGCTACTTTGCCATGAGCCTGGGCGTGCCCATCGGCCAACTGATGCACCACCTGGCCGACGCTCTGGAAAACCCGGTGTTGCCACCGCTAGTCGAATCGGCGTCCTGCCAGGAAGTCATTGTGGAAGCCGTCAACCTCCACGACCTGCCGATTTTGCTGCACCTGCCGCCAGACGCCGGGCATTATATCGCCAGCGCCGTCGTCATTACCAAAGACCCGGACCTGGGGCGCAACATGTGTTACCACCGGCTGCTGCGGCTAGACGAGAAACATTTCGCGGCGCGCATCGTGGAGCGGCGCGGCACGCATACCGCCATGGGCAAAACCGCAGGCGACTTGCCCGTCGCCATTTGCATTGGCGTGTCGCTGGCGACGCATCTGGCGGCCTCCATGTCGCCGCCGCCGGGCGTGGATGAGCTGTCGGTGGCTCATGCCCTGGCCCCGACGCCCCTGGTGAAATGCATCACCAGCGACCTGGAAGTCCCGGCCGACGCCGAAATTGTGCTGGAAGGGCGCATCACCCACCGGCGCGTCAGCGAGGGGCCGTTTATGGACCTGACGGAGACGATGGACATTGTGCGCCAGCAGCCGGTGATTGAGATTGACCTGATCACCCATCGGCGCAACCCTATTTTTCATGCGCTGCTGCCGGGCGGCCTGGAACACAAACTGCTGATGGGCATGCCCCGTGAGCCAACGATTTTTAACGAGGTGAACAAGGTCACGCGCTGCACCGGCGCGGTGATTACGCCGGGCGGCGCGTCGTGGCTGCACGCGGTGGTGCAGATTGATAAGCAGGGGCCGGACGACGGCCGTAACGCCATCGCCGCCGCGTTCCGGGGGCATGGTTCGCTGAAGCACGTCTGGGTGGTGGATACCGACGTAGACATTTACGACCCGATGCAGGTAGAATGGGCCGTCGCCACCCGCTTCCAGGCCGATCAGGACCTGGTCGTCCTGGCCGACCAGCCGGGCAGTTCGCTGGACCCTTCTGGCCTGCACGTACCAGGGCAAAAAAGCCTGACGGCCAAGATGGGCCTGGACTGTACCATCCCGTGGGGCGCAGATAGAAGCAAATATGAGCGGGGGGAATACGGCCGTGTCCGCCTAAGCGACTATCTGGTGTAGTGTTATGGAACTTCTGCCACTTTTCGCCCAGGAAAATCAACTGCTTCGCCAGGAAATCGGCATCGTGTTTTTGCTGGCGGTGGCGGCGCTGGTGGCCGTTCTCATCCGGCGCTTTCGTTTCCCGTACACCGTTGCCCTGGTTTTGGTGGGGCTGGCACTGTCGTTTGTGCCCAACTTTTTGCCTTTCGACGTCAGCAGCGACCTGATTCTGGCTATCCTCGTGCCGCCGCTGTTGTTTGAAGCCACGCTGCACATCAAATGGAAGAACCTGCGCGACGATTTTGCCATCATTATGGCGCTGGCCGTGGGCGGCACGCTGTTGGGCACGCTGATCATCGGCGAAATTGTGACCTGGACGCTGGATATTCCTATCCTGGCGGCGCTGGCTTTTGGCGCGCTCATTTCCGCCACCGACCCGGTGGCCGTCGTCTCTTTTTTCCGTACGCTAGGCGTCAGCAAGCGGCTGACAATCCTGGTGGAAGGGGAAAGCCTGTTTAACGATGGCGCGGCCATCGTCATTTTTAACTTGATGGTGGGGCTGGCCGTTACCGGCGCAGACAGTTTTAGCCTGACAGGTACCATCGTTGAATTTTTGCGCGTGTCACTGGGCGGCGTGGCTGTCGGGTTGGTGTTGGGTTACGTTGTCTCGTACATCATCTTAAAAAACGTGGACGACCACCTGATTGAAACGACGACCACGGTGGCGTTGGCCTTTGGCGCTTACGTCATCGCCGAAGAGTTTCACGTCAGTGGCATTTTGGCGGTAGTGGCCGCCGGGCTGATGGTGGGCAACATTGGCACGCAAAACACGTCGCCGACCACGCGCCTGACGCTGGACAATTTCTGGGAATTTTCGGCGTTTGTGGTGAACTCGCTGGTGTTTTTGCTGATTGGCCTGGAAATTCAGATTGCGGAGATGCGGCCGTATTGGATTCCGATTTTGGTGGCGGTGGGCGCGGTGTTATTGAGCCGGGCGTTGATTGTGTATAGCATAACGGCCGTTCACAACTGGCTCACTCCCCGACCCCGCGACATCCTTCCTCCTTACCGGCACGTGATGTACTGGGGTGGCCTGCGCGGGGCCATCAGTCTGGCCCTGGCCCTCACCCTCAGCGGCAGCGCGTTTGGCCCGGCCATCTCCCGCGAAATCCGCGTGATGACTTTTGGCGTGGTCTTGTTCACCCTACTCGTCCAGGGAACCACCATCGAAAAACTGATCAAACGACTGCATCTGGCCGAAAAACCACCCCAGCGCATCCGGCAGCAGCGGCTCCAGGCCCACATTTACGCCAAACGGGCTGGCAAACAAGAGTTGGACCGGCTGCACAACGATGACATCCTCTTTCCAGAAATATGGATAGCCATGAGCGACATCTACGAAGACGAGATTCGCCGCGCCAAGCAGACATTGGATGAACATTTGCAAGACTTTCCCGAACTGGAGCAAGACATGTTTTTGCAGGCGCGCAAAGACGTGCTGAAAGCGGAACGGGCCGCCCTTAGCACGGCCGCGCGGCAGGGCTTTATTTCCGATGAGTTGCTGCACGATCTAACCAAAGAAGCGGATAATCATCTGGCGGCGCTGGAATTGATCAAACAAAACCGCAGCCCGGATGGCGAACAGGACAAGGCATGATGATGATGTCGCCGGTTTTCAGGGCGGTTGAAGGGATATGAAACGTATCGTGTGCGCGACACGGGGCGGTGAAGGCAGCCGGGCGGCGCAGATGTCGGCTATCCGACAGGCGCGCCAGACGGGGGCGCCGCTGGTTTTTCTGTACGTGACAGACCCTTCGAGTGTGGGGCCGGTGGACGACCTGCTGCTGCCGGCTTTGCGGGCGGAACTTAATTGGATGGGTCGGACTTTGCTGCAAGTCGCCAAACAGCGCGCCGAATCGGCCGGGCTGCTGGCGCATGTGGAAATATTGGAAGGGCAGGTGCGGGAGGAAATCGGCCGTTTTCTGCGAGAATCGGACGCCGCTTTGTTGGTGTTGGGCGCACCGCGCGGCAATACGGCCAACGTGTTTGGCGATGATGCTGTGGAACAGTTCGCCCACTCTATTCAGACCGAGACCGGCATTGCCGTGCAGGTCGTGCGACCGGAAACACATTCATGATGCTCGAAAGTTTACAATCATTTCTTCAGACATTTCTCCAGGTCAGCCCGGAAACCCAGGACAAAATTTTCACCACGTTGTTGATTTTTGTGTTGATAATGGTGATTCGTTGGCTGGCGTTTCGGTTTATCAATCAACGGTTTCAGGACAGCACGCGGGCGTTGTATAACGGCCGTAAAGCCATCGAATATTCCGTGTTCATCGTCGGGGCGATTTTGATTGGGCGCATCTGGCTGGTGGGGCTGCAATCCATGCTCACCTACCTGGGCATCCTGTCCGCCGGTCTGGCTATCGCCCTGCAAGATATGATCAGCAACCTGGCGGGCTGGCTGTTTATTGTGGCGCGACGGCCGTTTGCCGTGGGCGACCGCATTGAAGTGGGCGAGTTTGCCGGGGATGTGATAGACATCCGCCTGTTCGAGTTTAGCATGTTGGAAATTGGCGGCCGCATAGACGCCGAGCAAAGTACGGGGCGCATTTTGCATGTGCCGAACGGCCGTGTCTTCAAAGACATCCTCGCCAATTACAACCAGGGCCTCCCCTTCATCTGGAACGAAATCCCCATTTTGGTGACGTATGAAAGCGACTGGGAAAAAGCCAAAGCGATCCTCACTGAAGTGATTAACACCTACGCGCCGCAGGTTGACCGGAATCAACTCAAACAGCGCCAGGTGAAAGGGATGCGTTTTGTCATCTCCTACAGCAACATCACCCCGACCGTTTATACGCAAATTGCCAGCAGCGGCGTGCTGATCACCCTGCGTTACCTGGTGAAGCCGCGCCAGAAGCGCGACAGCGAGCAGATCATCCACGAAGCTATTTTGCGCGCCTTCAAGCCCCACGATGACCTGGATTTTGCCTACGAGACCCAGCGCGAATATATCCACCACATGGAGAAGAAACGGCCGTCTTACGACCCACCCTCGGCCACCTTCAACCGCCCGGAGGTGGAAAATTAAAGATTAAAGAATGCGGTTCACGGCCTGACCATGCCTCAATCTTCAATCTTAAATCTTCCGCCTTCAATCTCTACCAAAGAGTATTTTTATGACAACGATTCCCCTCAACCACGAACAACAAGCCATGCTCAACGGCGAACAAGGCGTGGCCCGGCAGATGGCGATGCGCCTGCTGCTGGACATGGCCGCCGCCGCCGGCGCGACTGAACTCATCCCCATCCAAAGCGCCCACCTGTCCGGCGTCTCGCCGCTGACCGGCGGGTTGGGGCTGCGCCAATTTCTGGCCCGGCTGGCCGACGAGTCCGGCCCTGGCGTGGCCGTGCCTACCACCCTCAACGCGGCCGGCTGCGACGAAAACCAGTTCGCGGCCATGCGTATTACCACGCCCCATTTTCTGGAGCATAACCACGAAATCGTCGAGCTTTACACCAGGCTGGGCGTGCAGCCGACCCAATCTTGCACGCCGTATGAATGGGAAGGCGTGGTGACGACCGGCACGGCCGCCTGGGCCGAATCCAACGCCATCTGTTTTGGCAATTCCTACTGCGGCCTGACCACCAACCGCGAATCGGGCCTGTCGGCGCTGGCCTGCGCCCTGACGGGTTACACGCCCCAATACGGCCTGCTGCTGGAAGGCGCGCGACGCCCCAATCTGGAAGTCATCGTCATGACGCCGCTGGACGATCCTACCGATTTCTCCATTTTGGGCGATTGGATTGGCAAACAGCGCAAACCCGGCTGGAAACAGCCGCTTGGCCCTATTCCGCTCATCAAAGGTTTACCGGCCGATCTGAACCACGAACAGCGCAAGGCGCTAACGGCCGCTGCCGCCAATTATGGCTGTCCCTTGCTTTACATCGAGGGCCTGGGCGACGCGCCCGATGGCGAATTTCAGGATCATCTGGTGTTTGATACGGCCGTTTTGCAGCAGCGTTATGACGACCTGCGGCCGCGAAGTCCGGTATCCCTCATCGCCATTGGCTGCCCGCAGGCTTCGGTGGGCGAACTGAAAGCGACAGCCCAACTGCTGCGCGGCCAGACTTTGCCCACCGGCGCCCCGCCGCTGTGGGTGTTCACCTCGGCCCACAACAAAGCCATCGCCGAAAAAACTGGCCTGGCCGAAATTATTCGGGCCAGCGGCGCGCTGCTGCTGGAAAACACCTGCCCCGAAGTGGTTCCCTACGACCAGAGTTGGGTTCATCACGTCCTCACCAACTCCATGAAAGCGGAGCACTATATCAAATCTGGACTGAACGGCATCCCCACCTCGGTGATGCGGCTGGCGGACTGTGTGCGCGTGGCGCGTGGCGAATGGCGGCCGGAAGCAAACGAGGCACGGGGAAGGGGGAACGAAAAACGGGGAACCAGGAATGGGAAACACGCCGCAATGACGCCCTCGGCCCCTCAGCCTCTCAGCTCCTCAGTCCTTCAGTCTTTCACGGCTAACGGCCGTGGCCTGCCCTCCCAGACCAACTTCACCGTGCGCGGCGAGGCGTTTGTCACCGATACGCCGATCACCCTGCTTGGTTTTGTGAACCGGGAGACTGGCGTCATTGAAGAGGAAGGGCATCCGGCCAATGGGCAAAGCATGGCGGGCAAAATTGCCATCTTCCCCAAGGGCAGCGGCTCGACAGTGGCTCCCTACGTGCTGTTGGAGCTGTTCTACCGGGGCAAAGCGCCCATCGCCATTGTCAACACCGACATTGATCAGCAGAGTGCCCCGGCCTGTTCGCTGGAGGGTATTCCTTACGCCTATCATTTTGATGGTGATGTGATTGGCGGCATTCAATCGGGTGACTTGGTGGAACTGCGACGGCGCGGCGAGCAGGTGGAGATTGAGGTGGTGGCGAGGGTGGTGGGGAACGGCCGTTAACCCCATTGCGTACCATTGCCGGGTGATACGGCCGTTTGCCACCGTGGTTGTCTTTCCAACTTCAAACAGCCCGGTTATACTCCTGTTTCGGAGCTGAACCATCTTACCATCTACCAAGGGCGAGCAGTGTTATGTCAAATGAGTTCCTAAACTTTATCCTGGCCTTATCCATCATTATCGTCGTCGCCAAAGCCAGCGGTTATATAAGCGTGCGCCTGGGACAACCTTCAGTCTTAGGGGAATTGATAGCCGGCATCATTTTAGGCCCGACAATTCTAAATATGCTGCACGGCTGGCCCATCTTCCAAGAAGATGCGCATCTGGGGGAAATGATCACCTTTCTGGCCGAAATCGGGGTAATTTTGCTCATGATGTTGGCCGGTCTGGAGCTGGAACTGCATGATCTGGCGCGCTCAGGCAAAGTCGCGGCCATGTCGGGAACGATAGGCGTTATCTTTCCGCTTGTTATGGGCATCGGCCTGGCCCTGCTCTTTGGATCAAGCATGGACAGCGCTGTTTTTATCGGTCTCACGTTGTCGGCCACCAGCGTCAGCATTTCGGCGCAAACCTTGCTGGAGTTAAAGGCGCTGCGCACGCGGGTGGGTCTGGCGATGTTGGGCGCGGCCGTATTTGATGATATTTTGGTCATCCTGGCTCTCTCCCTGGCCGTTATTCTGGTAGCCGGCAGCGGCGGCGGTTTGGGCAGCATCATCATCACCTTGCTGCGGATGGTAGGGTATTTGGGCGTTGGCACGGCGCTTGGGATTTATGTCTTACCGCGTCTGGCGCATTGGGTTGAACGGATGCCCATCAGCCAGGGACTGATCGCTTTTTCGCTGGTGATATGTTTGCTTTATGCCTGGGCCGCGGAGATTTTCGGTGGTATGGCGACGATCACCGGCGCGTTTCTTTTGGGTTTGTTCATGGCCCGGCTGCCCTTCCGCGACCGGATCGAGTCTGGTCTGGTGACGCTGGCTTATGGTTTTTTTGTGCCCATTTTTTTCGTGAATATCGGTTTAGAGGCCAACATGCGCGCCATTAGTGGCAACGCCTGGTGGTTTGCGTTATTGCTCACGGCCGTTGCTGTCATCAGCAAAATCCTCGGTTGTGGTTTAGGGGGCAAACTGGCTGGCTTTAGTAACTGGGAATCCTTCCAACTTGGCGTTGGCATGGTCTCCCGCGGTGAAGTTGGTTTGATTGTGGCTTCCTTTGCTATTGCCCAAGGGCTTATCAATCAGGAAGTTTTTTCTATCGTTGTCTTTATGGTCATTGTTGCTACCTTGCTTCCGCCCCCCATGCTGCGGGCAGCGTTTGCTTATGCTCCAATCAAC
>CALFEW010000535.1 GCA_937958365.1 uncultured Chloroflexota bacterium
GCGACGGCGCTGGCTTATATGACGGCCGTACTTGCTGTCGCCGGTCTCGTTCGGGTGCTGCCGGAGAATCGTTTTTTTATTCCGGTCATCATGGCGGCGCTTGGCAGCGCCATCTCCTTATTTGTTTACCTGCTTTTTGTGCGACTTCTAGGATTTTCAGCTTCGGTGGAAACGGCCGTAACCCTGGCGCCCATCATCCTGTTAAACGCCGGGTTTATGCTGCCCGTTTACTGGCTCATCAACTCCATTGATCGCCGGGTTTACCCGCGGCGCGTCGAGTTGTAATCACGAGGTAATCACTATGTCCCGCATGGGTTGGGAACGTGTCGAAGAACTAGAAGAACAAGAAAATGAAGATGTGGGGCTGCGCGGCCGTCTCTACTTCATGCGCGCCCTCATCATCATCATCCTGAGCTTATTGTTATATCGCGTCTACTGGCTGCAACAGAACCGCGGCCAGCAACTACAAACGCTGGCCACAGACAATCAGATCGCCCTCCTGCGAACCGATGCCCCACGCGGCGTTATGTTTGACCGCAACGGCGAACCTCTGGCGATTAACCAGCCCAGTTATAACGTCACCATCACACCTGCTTTCCTGCCCAGCGATTCGGCCGCACGGCAGGCCGTCTTTGAGCGCCTCTCATTACTCACCGGCGTGCCAGTCACCAACACCATGCAGCAAGAAGTCCTTATCGCGTCCGCCAATCCCGAGTTGGTAAACACCTATACCCGACTGGCTACCATCTACGGCGCAGACGTACAAGACACGTTGGACGAAGCCGGTATCGTCGAACAGCTTCCCAGCAGCATCGAGGCAATCTGGCGCGAAAACAGCTTCGCTCAGTACCTGCCGGCAACCATTGCCGCCAACGTGCCGGTTACGCTGGCCTACACCATCGAACAAGAAAGCATTTTCTTGCCTGGTGTACGTGTGATTCAGGACCCACTGCGTTATTACCCATCCGGTGAACTAACATCGCACATCATCGGCTTCATGGGGCCAATCCCCAACCAGGGCTGGATTGACCTGTTGGGCTACCAGCGAGATGACCGCGTCGGCTGGTCCGGGTTGGAATCTTCGATGGAGATTGAAATGGCCGGCCAAAAAGGCCAGCGGCAAATCGAGCAAGATTGGACCGGGCGTGAAGTGCGACAAATCGGCAGTTCCATTGAGCCGCAAGCCGGACTAAACCTCCATCTCACCCTGGATTTAGACTTGCAGCGTGAGGCGGCCGAAATTTTGCGGCAGTACATGGAAGAAGATGCCCGCACCGTGCGCATTGACAACATCACCGGCCAACGCTCCTTTGCCGAAATACAACAAGGCGTCGTCGTGGCCATCAACCCCCAAACTGGGGAAGTCCTGGCGATGGTGAATTTCCCTACCTTTGATAACAACCGCTTCGCCACTGAAGTGCCGGTGGAATACTACCTGGGTCTGGCCCGCAACGACTATACGCCGCTGGTGAATCATGCCATCAGCGGTACGTATCCGCCGGGTTCCACCTTCAAGCTGGTGCCGGCAGCCGGAGCCTTGCAAGAAGGCGTCGTATCGCCATCACGCTTGTTATTCGATCCGGGTCAAATCGAAATCGCCAACCGTTTCGCGCCTAATGACCCTGGCCGGGCACAGATTTTTGTGTGCTGGAACCGTGAAGGACATGGCCTGATGAATACTCTGTTGGCGCTGGCTAATTCGTGCGACGTCTATTTCTACAAGATTACCGGGGGGTTTGATCAGGATGGGGAGTACGTGGAAGGGTTAACCGTTGACCGCATTGCCAAATATGGGGCGCAGTTTGGCTTTGGCCGGGTTCAGGGCATTGAACTGCCGCTGGAAGCGCCTGGTAATTTACCGCCCTCACGCAACTGGAAAGCGCAAATCTATGGCGAACCCTGGTCTACCGGAGATGATTATAACCTGGGAATTGGGCAAGGTTTTCTAACGGCGACGCCATTGCAAGTGGTGCAGATGGCGGCCGTTATCGCCAATGGCGGCTTTTTGTATCGGCCGACCATCATCCACCATATGACGGATGAAGATGGCAACGTCGTGGTTGTAGATGACGACGGCCAGGTTGTTGCCCGTGCTTATCCAGGGGAAAATGGCGAGACGGTGCTGCTGGATGCAGCAGGCAATCCGCTGGACGACCCATCCATCAACATTAAGTTTGACGCTGAGGGTAATTACGTTTACCAACCCGAAGTGATTGATTCGCTGGACGTGGATCGGGAGTATATTCAAGTTGTAGCCGACGGGATGCGCCGGGTGAATGCGGTGGATGAGGAAGGGCGACCTATTGGCACAGGCACCAGTTATGTGACGTGGCTGGCCGACGTTGGTTTGATCACTGCCGGGAAGACGGGGACGTCGGAATATTGCGACAACATTGCCATTAAACGCGGCTGGTGTCGTTTTGAAGAGCGGGCCATTCAGCCGACGCACGCTTTTTACGTGGGTTACGCGCCTTTTGATAACCCGGAAATTGCGGTGATGGCTTTCATTTTTAACGGTGGGGAAGGATCGCAGTGGGCGGCGCCGGTTGCTTGCCATGTCATGGCGGCCTTTTTTGATATGGGTCAGTATGCCGATGGCATGACGGCGACTGAGTGGGAAGATTCGATGCGCCAGGAAAACCGTGTCTGCAATACGTTTATTCAGGAGCAGGCGAAATGGTTTGTGCCGATTGTGGAGCCGTTGGCGTTTGCGCCGGAGCCGGTTGACGAGGGTGATGAGACGGTGCTGCCGCAGTTGGTGAACACGCCGGAGGCTGTTTCTCCTACTGAAAATCCCTGATATGGGAAATCGCTGGCGTACCGTTGCCTTTCTAAATGTGCTATCATTGACGCATGACAACCATAATCCTCGTCCGTCATGGTGAAAACGATTGGGTTAAAAAGCAAAGATTAGCCGGTTGGATTCCGGGTATACACTTGAACGAGAACGGCCGTCTCCAGGCTCAGCATGTCGCCGAACGATTGGCCGTTTTACCGATTCACGCCGTATACAGCAGCCCAGTCACTCGTTGTCTGGAAACGGCCGTTCCCATTGCCCACCGCCACAACCTGCCTGTCATCGAACTCCATGATGTCGGCGAAGTTCGCTACGGCCAATGGGAAGGCCAAAAAATCAAAAGACTCGCTAAAAAACCTGCCTGGGGCGCAGTACAACATTATCCCAGCCGCTTCCAATTTCCCGAAGGCGAGTCCCTGCGCGAAGTACAATTTCGCGCCATTCAGGCATTAGAATCGTTGTGTGGGCGCTACGAAAAAGAAACGCTCGTTGTCGTCTCGCACGCCGACATTATCAAGCTGCTGCTGGCTCATTACCTGGGCGTCCACATAGATTTATTCCAGCGCATTGTTATTTCACCGGCTTCCGCCAGTGTGCTGGCTCTGGCCCCCAATGGGCTGGTGCGCGTCGTTCGTTTGAATGACGATGGTCCTTTGCAGCCGCCAGAAACGAAACCGGAAAAGGCAACGGCCGTTACCCACCGCCCCGCAGAGACTGGGCAAATTCGGTCCGTTGTTAGCGCCCAAAACATTCCTGACAATGACGCAGTAAAAGAGGCATAAGCATGGCCCACCATATCGAACTCAACCCGGTCCATCACCTCACCATTGGGGCGATGGGCGAACCAGGTCAACGCACCTTTTATCTTCAAGGCGGACAGGGAACACAAGGTGGACCGGGGACACAAGTTATTACCCTGGTCATCGAAAAAGAGCAGGCGGCTATGCTGGCCAGCAGCTTTGAATCCCTCTTGGACGAATTGAACCAAAAGCACCCCCTGGAAACACGCGAATCACAAGAGCCGATCTGGACCGATTTACGTCTGCGCCAACCGGTGGAATCCCTGTTCCGCGTCGGCCACATGGGCCTGGGTTACAACGAAGACAGCGATCAGATCGTTTTGGTGGCTTACGAATTGGTTGAAGAGGAGGAAGAACCCAACGTGGTAAGTTTTTGGGCTTCCCGCAGCCAGATTAGATCGCTCATCCGGCATACAATGGAAGTGGTGAAAGCCGGACGACCTATTTGCGGAAATTGCGGCCGACCCATTGACGCCGACGGCCATTTTTGCCCGAATCGGAACGGGCATATTCATTAACAATGGACGGCTTAGCTCCGGCCGACGTTTTGCACATGTTGCAAACAGGCACACTGGAGATTGAAGGACTTCTGCCCTGGAGTTCTAATTACACTTTTCTGGTGCAGGTTTGCGGCAAATTAGACAATGGGGAAACGAAGCAATTTGAAGCGGTGTATAAACCACGGCGTGGGGAACGGCCGTTGTGGGATTTTGCTCAGGGAACGCTTTGCTCGCGGGAACGGGCTGCTTTTCTAACCAGCAGCGCCCTGGGTTGGCACCTGACACCGCCAACTACCTTGCGCGAAGGGCCGCACGGCCTGGGGTCCGTCCAATTATTTATCCCCCACGACCCGGAAAGCCATTACCTGACCTTTGAAGGCAATCCGGCTTATCGCACCCAGTTGCAACAAATTGTGCTCTTTGACATTCTCATCAACAACGCCGATCGTAAAAGCGGCCATGTTTTGCTGCAAGAGGCGGGATTTCCAGACGGCCGTAATCGCTTGTGGACCATTGACCACGGCATCTGTTTTCACACAGACGCCAAACTGCGCACCGTCATTTGGGAATTTGCCGGCGAGCCTATCCCCGCCGATCTGCTGCAAGCGCTGACGCTTTTTCAAGAGAATCTGGGCGTCAACGAAGGCGGGCTGCGATCGGAATTAGCCCGCCTGTTGAGTTCCGCCGAAATAGCGGCTTTACAAAGGCGCGTACAACGTCTTATCCGGGAAGGCAAGTTTAACCATCCAGGTCCCGGACGCCATTATCCCTGGCCGCCAATATAGCTCACGGCCGTAAACTGTATCGAAACATAAAACACCCATGACTTTTAAATTGCTCATCGTAGACGACCATCCAGAAACGCGAAGCATCATTGGGCGAGTACTGGAGCAGCAGGGCTATCAGGTCATTGCGGCTGCCAACGGCATGGAAGCGCTTAAGCTGGCCGAAGAAGAGAAACCCGACCTGGTCGTGCTGGATTTTATGATGCCGGTGATGGACGGCCGGGAAACGTGCCAGCGCCTGCGCCAACGGCCGGAGATGGCGAAAGTACCCATCATCATGTTTACGGCCGTAGACGACCCCCAACAAAAGCTCTCGGTTTTCGACGCCGGCGCCGACGATTACCTGAACAAACCAACCGAACCGGCTGAACTGGTTGATCGGGTCAAAACCCTGCTGGAATCAGCCTATGGACCGCTGCCGGAAACAAACCCCCAGGACAAAACACGCGCCCATGCCGCCGCGGATGCCCCCGGTTTTCTAGAATTGCCGGACGGCGGCGCGCCGGATGGCGAAACAGCGGAGCATCAAGTTATTGTCGTGCTGGGCGCACGCGGCGGGACCGGAACAACCACCCTGGCGATTAATCTGGCGGCCGTTTATGCCGGCATGAATCTGACGACGACGCTGGTAGACCTGGATATGGTGCAGGGCCACGTGGGGTTATATCTCAACCAGAAAAACGCCGGTGGCCTGAACGCCCTGGCCACCCTGCCAGAAGATGAAATCGCCGAGCAGTTGCCGGCGTTCCTGGTGTCTTACAGCCCCAACCTGCGCCTGTTGTTAAGCCAGATTAACCAAAACCGTCGTTTCCCCCGCCTCTCGGGTTCACAAACGGCCGTACTCATCACCGCCCTCATGCAAACCAATCAGATTGTCGTGGCCGACCTGGGCCAGGAGTTGAATGAGATGACGCGGCCCGTTCTGGAACAGGCCGACCATGTGATCGTTTGTTTACGCCCTGAGCGCGTTGCCCTATCGGCTGCCCGCCAACTTCTCAACTCCCTCAAAGACATCCTTTTCCCGCACGTGGAATTAAGCGCCGTCATGTGTGATTTTGGGCAAGAAGGGGCGCAGTTACCGCGCACGGCCGTCGAAGGTTTCCTGGGACACCCGCTGCTGACCATTCTGTCCATTCCGCCGGCCGAAATGACCCGCGCCGTGAACAAAGGCCAGCCTCTCGTTTACCTGAGCGCCCAAACCCAATCAGGCGCCCTCCTGCGCCAACTGGCGCAACAATTTGTCAGACCATAACTTACCTTAGCCAAACCCACCCGCGCATACAGGGCCGGCAGCAAGAGAGAGAGTATCGTGGACGACCTTGACACAAAAATCAACCAGGCGCTCAACATTCTGAAAGGGGCCAGGCACGTTGTTGCTCTAACCGGGGCCGGCATCAGCACCCACTCCGGCATCCCAGATTTTCGCAGCCCGGTATCTGGCCTGTGGGATCGGTTCGACCCCATGAAAGTCGCTTCGATTGCGGCCTTCAAACAAAACCCGCAAGATTTTTATGCGTGGATACGGCCGTTAGCCCAAAAAATCATGACCGCCCGGCCCAACCCCGCCCACCTGGCTCTGGCCAAAATGGAACAATTTGGCCCGCTGCAAGCTGTCATCACCCAAAATATTGACGTGCTGCACACCAAGGCCGGCTCCAAAACCATCTACGAAGTCCACGGCCATTTGCGCGAAGCCACCTGTATGCACTGCCTGCAAACCTACCAGACCGCCATGGTCCTCTCCGATTACCTGGCCGACGGGCAAATCCCTTACTGCCCTGGCTGCGGCGGCATCCTGAAACCCAACATCATCTTATTCGGCGAGATTTTGCCGGTCACGGTGATGAACCGGGCCAAACGCCACGTGCGCGATTGTGACGTGATGATCGTCGCCGGATCGTCGTTGGAGGTGGCCCCGGCCGGCGATCTGCCTATGCTGGCAAAATATGGCGGCGCGAAACTGATCATCGTCAACCTGGGCGAAACGCACCTGGACGATATGGCCGACGTGCTGCTGCACGCCGACGTGGTAGACGTTTTGCCCCGGCTGGCCGCCTGCTGCGCGTCAACCAACTCCCCGGCAGTTTAGAAACCTGCGGCAAATTCGAGCAGACTTTTGAGGAAGTATCATGACTATCATCGAAGAAAAACAGCAACGGCCGTCACCCACCCCCATCCGCGCCGACAGCCTGCAACGACTGCTGGAAATCAGCACGCGCCTCAGCTCCACGCTGCAACTAGACGCCTTGTTGGACCTGGTCATGGACGTGGCGACAGAACTCACCCACACCGAAGCCGCCTCCATCCTGCTCGTTGACCAGAAAACCGGGCAGTTACACTTTGCCGCCTCCACCGGCAGCCAGATGCCCAAAGACATCATCGTGCCGCTAGACAGCAGCATCGCCGGTTGGGTTGTGCGCACCGGCCGTTCCCTCGTCCTGGCCGACGTGCAGGCCGATGATCGCTTTTACGCCACCGTAGATGAAGACCTGGCATTTCATACGCGCTCCATGTTGGCGGTGCCGCTGGTGACGGCCAAAGGCATCATTGGCTGCCTGGAAGTGATCAACAAAATTGACAACAGCGCCTACACGCCGCAAGACATGGCGATTATGGAAGCGCTGGCCTCGCAATCGGCCGTCGCCATCCTCAACGCCCACCTGTTCCACCAATCCGACCTGCTGGCCGAGATTATGCACGAACTCAAGACGCCGCTTATGGCCATCACCACCGCCAGCGAACTGCTGGCCCGGCCGGATTTCCCCGCCGAAAAGCAGGCGGAAGTGGTGCATATGATTCAGCGCGAATCGGGGCGGCTTTCGCGGATGACCAAAGAATTTGTGGATTTTGCCCGTCTGGAATCCGGGCGGATGCAGTTGGCCCGGCGGCCGGTGGCTATCGAAGAGGTGGTTTACGACGTGTTGCGCCTGTCGCAGGCGCAGGCCGATGCGCGGCGAATTGGGTTAACGGCCGTTTGCCAGCCCACCCTGCCCGCCACTACCGATTCTCCCTGCGTCATCGGCGACCAGGACCGGCTGAAGCAAGTGCTGCTCAATCTGGTGAGCAACGGCATCAAGTACAACCGGGAAAACGGCCGTCTCACCATCGCCGCCGACTGTGATACCAGCCAGGTGATCCTGACTGTCACCGATACCGGCCAGGGCATCGCCCCGGAAGACCTGCCCCACCTGTTTGAACGCTTCTACCGCATTCCCGGCAGCGAAGGCAAGGCCGAGGGCAGCGGCCTGGGATTGGCCATCGCCGAAAAAATTGTGCGCGAGCATAACGGCCGTCTCACCGTCAGCAGCGAAGTGGGCAGCGGCACAACTTTCACCATTGAGCTGCCACTGGCGAGTTTGCCGTAATCCGTGTTCCGTATTCCGTCTACGGTTCACGGATTACGGATTATGGAATACCGAATACGAAACACGCCCTAAAGCCGCCAGACGTTCGGGCTAACTTCCACCCAGGAGAATTTGCACCAAAAATCCTGCCCGATGGGGCTGCAAGCATAAGGCCCCACTTCCACCTGCGGCGGGCCAACGTGCAAATGGGTGATGCGCATTTGCACCCACGTCAGGCCATCCGGCGACTGCTCCAGCAAAAAGTCGTTGCCATTGCGGCTGAGCCGATACCAGCGTTCGTGTTGGTCGGAGCGAATGTCCTGCGTCGCCCAGTCAGAGTAGCCCAGATTGGTCACCACGGAGCCGAGGCGGCTCACGGCCGTATCCTCATACTCAATTCCCATCTTGATCCAGTTGTCGGCGTTCAGGCGCACCATTAACCCGCACTGGTCATACTGGCTGCGCGGCGCAAACGTCACATGCGTTTGCATTGTAAAATCGCCGGTAATGCGCGTGAACAAACAATGCCCATCGTCACGCTGAAAACCATAATGCGTCGTCTGCCAAAAATCCGTCTGTGGATTGGTGACAATCTCCAGGCCGTCGCCAAAGCGGCAAGTATCAGGGGGATTAAACCAGTAAAAACCGGCGGGAATCGTCAGCGCGTTAAACTTTTCTAGTCGTTCCATGTTGCCTCTTG
>CALFEW010000536.1 GCA_937958365.1 uncultured Chloroflexota bacterium
CGTGCTGTCGGCCAGCAGGGTGAGCTGCGCGCCGTTGGCGCGACGGTAGTCTACCAGGCCGTCTAGCGGAAACAGCGGCTCCGGGCGGGGCAGGGAGATGACGGCCGTTTTCTCCGCCAACAACGCATCCAGGCGCAAATAAAGGGGCAGCAAAACGTCCGGCAGCGCCAGTTCCGGGCAGAAGACCAACCCTTCCCAGTCCGCCGCGCCTTGCCGAAGGACAAGCGTCTCCAAAGGGCTGCCGGTGCAATCCACCGCGTACTGCGCTTCCAGATCGGTCAGGGAAAGGTCGGCCAGCAAACTCAATTCTGACCGCGCCGGGTTCGCTTCGGTGGGGGGTGTGACTTGCGCCTCGGTTGCCAGCCAGGTCCAGATACGGCCGTCGGCCGTCAGGGCGATGGAGTGGGCCGGGGCATAGGGTGAAGCCGACCGGCGCAGACCAATCACGGTGTCTGGCGGAAAATGCGGGCCTAAAGCGGCCGTCAGGTAATTTTCAATGCTCGCCAGAAGGACAGGGTCTTGCAGCCAGCCGGCGTCGCTCAGGCCCTGATTGGGCAGGGCGTATTCGACGTAGACGCAGGCGTCGCAATTTTCCGGCAGCGGTTCCAGGGTCATTTCTGGCAGCGCGCTGTTCAGTTCTAGCATAATGCCTGCCTGATTGTTGCGCTGGCCGGACAGACCGGTGGTTTCATCCACCACAATAATTTCGCTGGCGATGCTGCCCTGAAGTCGCCGATCTAGCGACAGGGCGGGAATCCGGTAGCGCAGTTCCACGGCCGTATCGCCAAAGGGAACGAGGGTGCTGGGCACGGCCGTTGGTTGGGCCGGCGGCGGCGTAATGGTTGGCAGCGGCCCAGACGTGGGTAGTGGCGTGAAGGTGGGCTGCAACGTCACCGGTGGCCGTGGCGGCGCGCCGATCACCTGTCCGTTCTCGTCCGTCGTGGCGGAATTGGCGCAGCCGGCCAGCATTCCAGCGATCAGCAAGAGGACAAGCAGTGTCAGCAGACTGGTTTTTTTAGGCATGGTTCTCATGGTCGGTAATTTTGGCAAAAATCATCGTATCGCGTAACTCGTTGGTGACGTGATTGCGCCGGTCGTGGCGCAGCGTGCCTTCGTGGACAAAATTTAAGCGGCGGGCTACGGCGATGCTGCGCGTGTTCAGACTGTCGCAGCGGATTTCTACCCGCCGGGCGTGTAGGGTGTTCACGGCGAAATCGTAAACGGCCGTGACCGCCTCGGTAATATATCCCTGGCCGGTGTAGGGCGTACTCAGCCAGTAGCCAATCTCGAATTTAGGCACGTCCCAGTCAATCCGGTGCAGCCCGGTTCCGCCGATGATGGTGTCGGTTCCTTTGAGCAGCAGCATCAGCCACAGGTCTTCGCGGTTCAAAAAGCTGGCGTAGCCGCGGCGCACGTTGGCTTCGTTGGCTTCCACGGACGGTTCGTTCATGGCCCAGGGCAGCCACGGCCGTAATTCCGGCAGAGATTGGCGCACGGCCGTTGTCAGGGCCGGGCCATCGCCGGGCAGCGGGCAGCGAATCAGCAGCCGCTCGGTTTCAATCTGGTGGGGAAAGTCGCGTAATACAGGTTCCATGCCGGCAATTGTCCCCTAATTTGCGCCTATCGCCAATCGGCGGAATGTGGTTCATCGTGATGGCTGTGGCGGCTTCTGGCAATACGCCCCTCTTGACGTATTTCCCGGCCATCTTAAGCAAAACAGACAGTTGTTGTTATTAAACTCCTATCCAGTGGAGCTTAATGCCACACGGGTGTCTTCACCTAGAAGTAACGTGGCTTTGCAGCCAATTAAATATGTCTAATTTCATCCCATTTGTTAAGAGAGAGCCGGTTATCGCTGCGATGATTTTCGCGCCTCTCTTGCTATTTTTGCTCCTCATTCTTTCCCCGGCGCTAGACTCATCTTTTCAATTTGACGCCCAGTTTCAGAAATATGTGCATTATTACGCCACCGCTTTTTCTGGGTTTGTTGCCCTGATTATTGCCCTGTATTCCAGTGGGGTTTTTGGGCAAAGCGTCCGGGCGCGGATGCAGTTTATCACGATGGCGTTTGGTGTGTTGGGCGGACTTCTCCTGTTGAGTGGCCTGGCGACGCCGGGCATCATTTTTACGGAACCCGGTATTCAAGCCTCTAGTTGGTCGCTCAATCTGAGTTTACCGGCCGGCGCGATGTTTTGCGCTCTGGCGGCCATTCGTTGGCGGCCGGCAGCGGAGGCGTTGTTGGTGCGCTGGCGGGGCAGGCTGGGTGCAGCGGTTGTGGTGTTGTTTGGGCTGTATTTGTGGCTGGTAACGGCCGTACCCCAACCTTTCCGCACATTCAGCGTTCATCCCTTCAGCGGGCCGGCCGGGTTTGTGGTGGCCTTCGTTACCGTCGGCCTCTACCTGTGGTCCGCTCTGCGCATCCGGGTGGATTTTGAGGCCAGAAGCACATTCAGCCAACGATTAAGCGTGGCGCTGCTGCTGTTGGCCGAAGCCCAAATCTTTCTAAGAGTAGGTCGCCCGGAAGCCTTGAGCGGCCTGATCTTTTACCCGCTGCTCCTCCTGGCGGTGCTGGTCGCTGTCTGGGCGATTTTAGCCACGCTGCGAAGTACCGAAGAGTTGCAGGTTGCCCGCTATTTTGCCGTCGCCGGCAGCGTATTGATCGTTGGGTTCTCTTTATTGGCGGGCGAATTCATCATCAACGTCTTCGATTTGTACGATTATCGCCCGACAATTCTGTTGACGCTGATTGTTCAGGGCGTGTTAGATTTTTTGATTCTTTACGTCATCGTCGTACACCTGGACCATCTGGTACGCGCACGCACGGCCGATTTTCGGCGTGAGCAGCGTTTGCGGTCTGAACTGACCCAAATGGTCATCCACGATCTGAAAAGCCCGCTGACGGTGATTCGCAGCAGTATCAGCATGTTTCTAAAAGGTCACTTGGGCGAGACCAGCCCGCAGCAGCAAAGAATTCTGGTGCGGGCCGACGAGTCCAGCCAGCGCATTTTGCAGCTCATTGATAATCTGTTGGACGTGGAACGCCTGGAAGCAGGCGTATTGGTTCTGCAACCGCGCAGCATCCAAAGCGCCAACTGGCTGCGAGAATCGCTGGCCAATTGGGAATTGGTAGCCGAAGCTCAGGGCAAAAGGCTGCACGTCTGCATCCCGGAAGTGCTGCCGTCTTTATTTGGCGACCGGGAGTTGTTGCAGCGTGTCCTGAATAATCTGCTGACCAACGCTCTGAAATATTCGTCGCCGGAGGGCACGGTGGAAGTAATTGCCAGCGCGGAAAGCAGCATTGTGGTCATCAAGGTCATAGACGACGGGCCGGGCGTGCCGGACAGCGACAAACTGCGCATTTTTGAGAAGTTTGCCCAGGTGGAGGGCACAGAAAGACGAGGGACCGGTTTGGGGCTGACTTTCTGCAAAATGGTGGTGGAAGCGCATGGGGGGATGTTGGTAGTGGGCGATAACCCGACCGGAGGCGCTGTGTTTCGGCTGGCGCTGCCCACGAACCAATACAGCGTGACGTATGGCGAGATTAAGGCCAGACAGGGGATGCGTATTGCTTAAGATCGCGTTCTGGACAAACGAACCCCAACGCAGCGAAATCAGCGCATGATGAGCGGCAGGTAGGCTTGCACTTCGAGGATGGGGGCGTAAACCGTCACGGCCGTTCCCCCGCTAACATTTCCCGCATTATCTCGCCCCATCACCTGAAACGTGTACGTATGCCCCATTTCCAGCGCATAGACGCCGGAAACGGCCGTTGTGCCCATCAACCAGGCGTCGGGCAAGCTGCCGTCTTTGGTGACAAACACGTCGTAATTTGCCATCCCGCTGCCCTTATCTTGTCCAAACCAGCTTACTTCAACGGAAACGGCCGCTGTGGGCGGCGCGTAGGCCATCACGTCAGGCGGCAGGGTGTCTGGCTCGATGAGCAGATACGGCCGTCCGCCAATCGGGTTGATCGGTTGGTCGGTGGGTGTGTTGGTGTTGGTCGCTGCCGGCAGCGTCAGCGTGAAGACGCCGTTGGTCGCCGTAATTGGCTCAGTCAGGCCATCCGGGTGGATGAGCAGACCGGTTTGGGCGCTGTTGGTGGTGGTGAGAACGGCCGTTTGCGTAACGGCCGTTAGCGCCCATAAACCCACAATGCGCGAACGGGTGTCTGGCCGGTAAAAGGCCACCCATTCCTGCCCGCCGCCCGGACGCAGCCGCCACAAAGCCTCCACGTTACGAAAATGGGTCGTGAGAACCTGGAAGGCCGCCAGACCAGGGCGGGCGCTGCCCGGCTGCGGGTGGTGGGAATAACAGGCGTCATCGGCCATGTTGGAGAAGAAGCCAAAAGCGTCCCCGGCATAATTGGGCGGTGGCCCGGCGGCGCACTGCTCCGGCGGAAAATATTCCGGGTCCAGCGCCACGTTGCCACAGTCGTCGTAAAGTTGGAAGAAGAAGAAATTGTTCGCCCCGGCGTAGGTGGCATACAACGCGCTCTGGATGATGAAGGCGGACTGCTCGCTCATGGTGGCGCGGAACGGGCTGGCGGGGTCGCATACCGGGCCGGGATAATCGTCCCAGACCGGCACGCCCGTTTCGTTCAGCCAGATGGCTTTGTCCAGGCTGCGGTCCGCCAGGCGGCGGTCGGCAATGTAGATGGCGCGCCAGGAGCGGTAGGCGTAGCTGTAGTTGTGCAGGGCCAGCACGTCGTGGTAATAAGCAAACTGCGCGGCGGCCGGGTCCTGGTCGAAAACCGACAAAACGGCGCTCAGGTAGGGGATGTCGTACGGATCGTACACGACGGCCAGACCGCCGAAGATGATTTGGGCGTTGGCGTCGGCGCTTTTGGCGGCCAGATAGCCCACTTTCAGCAGCCGGGCATAATCGGCGACGGAGCCGTCCCAAAAGTGCGTCAGGTCGGGTTCGTTCCACATTTCCCAGTGGGTGACGCCGACGCCATCTGACCAGCCTTGTTGTTGGGCGATGAGGCCGCCGGGTTTGTAACGGGTAACGGCCGTAAACACAAAACGCGCCCACACATTGGCCGGGTTGATGGTTTTGCCGGGGCCGGGCGTATCGCTGCCATCGCTAAAGATGGGGTCATACAAGCCTTGCGGCGTGCCGGTGTTGGGCGCATTGAGGGCAAAGGGGGAGGTGGGCTGCTGCGGCGTGGCCGTGACTGTTGGGCTGTCGCCCTGTTTGTCGGTGCGGTAAAAGCCGGGCGTGCCCAGCAAAATCGCGTCCAGTTGCAGGCCGTGGGCGACGTCGGCGATGACGGCCGTATCCTGATATGCCCAGGCAAACACGCCAGGCTGCTGCTCGATGTCGTGCCAATACATGGGCCAGCGGTTCCAACTCGCCCCGGTCGCTAGGCCGTTTTGGTAGCGTTGTTCGGTTACAGGCTGCGCCGCGGGATAGCTGATGTGGTTGACGCCGTAGGCGGGCCAGGTCGCCGTGATGGCGGTGGGCGAGTCGGTGGGTGGATTGGTTTGGGCAACGGCCGTCAACCCTCGCGCCGATGTTGGCAGCCCGGCCGATGAATCCAGCCAATAAATGGTCAGGGAAAGACACATGAGCAGGGCCAACAAAAACGGCCGTGCCAACCCCCAAATATTTCGCGGAGCAGTGGTAAATAGAGAAGGCGTCTCCATGAGCCTAAGTTTAGCCGAGAATTGGGCCTACGTCATCCGCCAGACATCCCGATTTTTGGCAGGCTGTCGGAAAAAAATGGAGACACGGATGACACGGATTTAACAGATTTAACGGATTTTCTGGTGACTTATCCGTAAAAATCCGTCTAATCCGTTTAATCCGTGTACCCACCCTTGCGGCTTGTAGGTGATGATTGGTGTGTTTGACGGCCGTTTCGCCGGCTGTTACAGTTCCGCCCATGAAAAAATACGAAGCCTTCATTTTCGATATGGACGGTACGCTGATTGACAATATGCCGTACCACATTCAGGCCTGGCTGGCTTTGTTTGCCGAGATGGGTCTGGAGATGACTGAAGCAGAATTCCACCGGCGGCTAAGCGGCAAGACCAACGCCGAAACGGTGCGCGATATGTTGGGTGATGATGTCACCCCGGAGGAAATTACCCGGATGGCCGGCCGAAAAGAGGTGCAATACCGGGCTGTTTACGGCCCCCAACTCCGGCCGGTGGCTGGTTTGTCCGGCTTTTTGCAGCGGAGCCGCGATGCGGGCTTAAAAACGGCCGTCGCCACTTCTGCCGGGTCCGACAATATCGCGTTTATCCTGGAAGGGTTGGGGCTGATGGGGACGTTTACGGCCGTTGTTGGCGCTCAGGACGTGCAAAATGGCAAACCCCATCCCGAAATCTTCCTGACGGCCGCCCAACGGCTTCAGGTTTCCCCAGACGCCTGCCTGGTTTTTGAGGATTCCCGCGCCGGGATTGAAGCAGCCCGCCGCGCGGGAATGGACGTGGTGGTCATCACCACCGGGCTGACGGAACAAGAGGCCAAAGCCTTCCCGCACGTCACGCACGTTGCCGCCAATTACGAGGCATTGCAGCCGGAAGCGCTGAACGGCCTGAGTGAAACATGAGGGTTCCTGCCGCCTTTCCGACCGATTTGCTAAAATTCGCTCTGTTGTAAAGCCCATAGTTCACAAACTAAAAACTGGAGAACAGAACGATGAAAATTGCACTTTTTGGCGGCAGCCGCGGCGTTGGGCGTCAGGCAATGGAGCAGGCGTTGGCGCAAGGTCACGAAGTTCGGGCGCTGCTGCGTCAGCCTGGTGGCTTTGATTTTTCGCATCCACACCTGACCATCATTCAGGGCAACGTCTTGCAGCCAGACGACGTGGCCGCGTGTGTGCAGGGGGCAGAGGCGGTGCTATGCAGCCTGGGAAGCACAGCCAACAACCCCGGTGACGTGGTTTCCACAGGGACGCGGAACATCATTGCGGCCATGCAAACAAACGGTCTTAAACGACTGGTGGTCGTCACGTCCATTGGCGTCGGCGACAGCAAAGATCAGGTCCCGATGGCCTTTAAAATGTTGATGAAAACAGTTCTCAAAGCAGCGATGGAAGAGAAAGAAAAGCAGGAGAGCCAGGTGCGGAACAGTGGTTTGGATTGGGTGATCGTGCGCCCTGGCGGCTTAACCGATGGGCCGCTTACCGGCAGTTATGCGTTTGGCGTGGAGAAATCCATCAAAGCAGGCCAGGTTTCTCGCGCTGATGTGGCCGAATTTGTGCTGAAGCAGTTGACCGACGATACCTTCTTGCACCAGGCGCCGGCCATCTCTTGAGACAGAGCAAGCCCGTAAGCCACAAGGTTACGGGCTTGTTATTCTTGCCCGCAGGAACGCAGGCCGCTGACCAGGACGCGCAGCCCTTCGCTGATGCGTTCTACGGAAAAGCCGCGTACTTGTCGTTGGAATTGAAAAATATCGGCGGTTACGGGGGCCAAAATGGCGTCGGCCAGATACGCCACGTCTAATCCTTGCGGAATTTCCCCGGCTTGCACGGCCGTTTGCAACAACCCATTCACCGTCATGTACTGCCAGAAATGGGGCAGTTCCACATGATGCGGCTCCTGAATCAACCCGGCGCGCTGCACTTCGCTCAGCAGCGGCGCATGAACTTCCGTAAAAGAGACCAAAGCATCCAGAAAAAACTCAAGCTGCGTCATGTAAGGTACGCTGCCATGGGTCATCTGGCGAAATTCGGCCAGCATCAGATTCTGAAAGTTCGCCATCTGTTCGTCCATCAGGCCCAGGCATAGTTCCGCCTTGCTGGCAAAGCGGCGATAGAGCGTGCCTTTGCCAACCCCAGCCGCCTGAGCGATGTCCGCCATGTTCACAGCGGCGACGCCATATTCGGCAAAAAGCGCTTCGGCCGTCGCCAATATGAGCCGCCGATTTGCCGCCGCGTCGCGTCGCTCGGCTCGATGTCCGTCGTCAACGTGTTCCAGAAGGATGTTGTCCTCAAATAATGGTTTTTTTAGGGGCAAGTTCATCTCAATTTCCTGTTATCTGGTTGCCTGTGCGGATTTTGCCGGATCAAATTCTTGACAAGTGGACTCAGGTCCGTTATTATTCTACCAGAAATACGGACTGTAGTCCACTTATTTACAGGTAAACAAAACAACAAACTCAAGGAGATTATAACAAATGACCTGGCAAATTGATTACTCACATTCAACCATCTATTTTACGGCGCGTCACATGATGATTTCAAAAGTACGCGGCCGTTTTGAAAAGTGGGAAGGGAGCGTGGAATTTGATGAGAGCAACCCGGAGGCAACGGCCGTTGCCGTTACCGTAGACGTGGCCAGCATCAATACCCGCGACGAACAGCGCGACGGCCATTTAGCCTCGCCAGACTTCTTCAATACGGCCGAATTCCCGCACATGACCTTCACAAGCACCCGCGTCGAGAAAACCGGCGACAATTCCGGCAAACTAATCGGCGACCTGACCATTCGTGGCGTTACCAAAGAAGTTGTGTTGGACGTAGAATATGCCGGTCTGGCCAAAAGCCCGTGGGGCACGGTCAGCAGCGGCTTTTCGGCATCCGGCAGCATCAATCGCAAAGATTGGGGCCTGACCTGGAATCAGACGTTGGAAACCGGCGGTATGCTGGTGGGCGAAAAAATCAACATTGAAATCGAACTGGAACTGGTAAAGCAGCCGGAAACGATTGCCGCCTAAACGATACAGGCTGTAAGCTGTGGGCCGTAGTCCGTGCGCGGACGGTGGCTCACAGCTTACGGAACATGGACCACCCAATGACTCATCAACTACCAGCCGCCACACACATGGGGCGCGTCGCCTTAACCGTAGCCGATTTGCCGCGCTCGCTGGCGTATTACCAGGAGCGGATTGGCCTGCAACTGTTGACGCAGGAAAGGGACACGGCCGTTCTCGGTACCGCCCATCGCCCGCTGTTGGTGTTGCAAGCCCAACCTGGCGCTCGCCCTGCCCGCCAGAATACCGGCCTGTACCATTTTGCTTTGCTGCTGCCTTCGCGGTTGGCTTTGGCGCAAACACTCTATCACCTCATTCAGACCGAAACGGCCGTTAGCGGCGCATCGGATCACGGGGTCAGCGAGGCGCTGTATCTGACCGACCCGGACGGGCACGGTATCGAGATTTACCGCGACCGGCCGCGCGCCGAATGGCCGATGGCTGGTGGCCGCCTGGCGATGACGACGGAACCTTTTGACGTGGATGGCGTGTTGGGCGAATTGTCAGCGGAAACGGCCGTCTGGTCCGGTTTGCCCGCCGAGACAGTCATGGGGCACGTCCACCTGCACGTCAGCCAACTTCGCCCGGCCGTGGCGTTTTACGTAGACGTCCTGGGGTTTGACCTGGTGATGTATTTTGGTGGTTCGGCCGGTTTTGTTTCGGCTGGTGGTTATCATCACCACCTGGGGCTGAACACCTGGGCTGGCGTCGGCGCGCCG
>CALFEW010000537.1 GCA_937958365.1 uncultured Chloroflexota bacterium
CACGGCCGATCACGGCAACTGCGACCGCATGATTGACGAGTTCACCGGCAACCCGCACACCTTCCACACCACCCAACCGGTGGCCTTCTTCATCATCGGCTACGATGGCTACATTAACCTCACCCCGCGCGGCAAACTGGCCGACGTGGCCCCGACGATTCTGGAACTGATGGGTCTGGAACAGCCCAAAGAAATGACCGGCGTCAGTCTGCTGGAGTACACGGGCAAGTAAGAGAGGTCCAGTCCACCACGGAGGCACGGGGAACACGGAGGAGTGCAGGTCTAATCTCCGTGCCTTCTGTGTCTCCGTGGTGTACTTTAGGGAAGCGAGATGAACCAGACAGGACAGAATGGCACAGGTTTTCAGGCGTTTGCGCAGGAAGCGGCGCAGTTTTTGAATGGCAAGAGCGTGGTGGATTATTACGCCGAACCGCTGCCTTCGCCGACGGATGAGCGGCTGGATGAGATGGTGGTCCGCTTGATGGCGGCTACGGCCGTTCAGCGCGAATCGTTCCAGGCGGCGCTTACCGAAGCGCAGCGGGCGCTGTTTGGCATTTATGGACATCGGGCGGCGACAACGGCCGTGCGCCAAACCCATCCCGACCAACTTCTGCGCGGCCTGGTCGGCGCGGCCATCGCCAATTACACCATCCCCAACCGGCGCAACGTGGACGTGGCCCTGGCCGTTTATTATCACTGCGCCCGCAAGTTGGGCATGAACACGGTGGATTTGTTTGAGACGGCGGCGGCGTTTGCTGGCGGCGAAATTGCCGGGGAACTGGCCGCTTACGGCCGTCGCTCCGACGTGACCCTGAGCAAATTCGGCTGGCGCGAAGTGAAATCCCCCGATGGCATCCGTTACAAATTCGGCTGAGTAGTTGCGACCCGCCAGGCCGTCCCTACCTCTTGACAACGGCCGTTCCCCCATGCTAGACTGCCCTCACTATGTTTGCCAAACACGCTTCCTTTGTTATCGCCTTAGTTGCTATGGCCGGTTACACCCCTCAGATTTGGGGTTGTGATACGGCCGTTGCCGCGTGTTTGGAAAAACAGGGAACAGGATGTAGGTTCGGGCGATAACAGCCCTCCGAGGAGAAGGAGTTTTTCAAAGGCGCGGTGATAGACACCGCGCCTTTTTGTTTGAGCGTGAAAGAGTAAAGATTGAAGATTAAAGATGGATTCGGTCTTCAATCTTCAATCTTCATCAACAGGTGTGTTATGAGTGACGTAGTCGTGAACGTATCCGGTCTGGCGAAGACGTTTAAGGTGAAGCAAAAAGCGCCGGGACTGCGGGGCAGTGTGCAGGCGTTGTGGCGGGCGGAGGAGAAGGCGATAACGGCCGTAGCCGACATCACCTTCTCGCTGCCCAAAGGGGAGATGCTGGCCTTCATTGGCCCCAACGGCGCGGGCAAATCTACCACCATCAAGATACTCACCGGTATCTTGTTCCCATCGGGCGGCGAGGCGTCGGTTTTGGGTTATACGCCCTGGAAAGAGCGCCGCCAGTTGGCCTACCACATCGGCTCCGTCTTTGGGCAGAAGCCGCAGCTTTGGTACCACCTGCCGGCCGAAGACACCTTCCGCCTGTTCGCCCGCATCTATGAACTGGACATGAAGCAGTTCCAGCAGCGGCGCGATTTCCTGGTGGAATCGTTCCAGATCGCCGACCTGCTGCAAACGCCGGTGCGTAAACTCAGCCTGGGGCAGCGCATGAAGTGCGAGATCGCCGCCTCACTGCTGCACCGGCCGCGCATCATCTTTCTCGACGAACCGACGATTGGGCTGGATGTGGTCGCCAAGCAGCAAATCCGCGACGCCATCCGCTACCTGAACGAGCAGGAGGGCACGACCATCTTTCTGACCAGCCACGACGCGGGCGACATCGAGAGCCTGTGCAAGCGAGTCGTCATCATCAATCACGGCGGCATCATCTACGACAACAGCACGTCGGCGCTCAAGCGCCAATACCTGCGCCGCAAAATCCTCAGCGTGCGCTTCGCCGAGCCGCTGACCGCGCCCTTCAGCCTGCCCTGCGTGACGACGTTGAAGCAGGGGACGCATGGGGTGAAATTGGAGTTCGACGGCCGTGAAATCCCCGTCGAAACTGTCGTCCAGCAGGTGATGGCGACCCAACCCGTCCAAGACATCACCATCACCGACCCGCCGCTGGAGGAGATTATTCGGGAAATCTATAAACAGTAAGCCGTAATCCGTAAACCGTAAACCGTAATCCGTAAGCCGTAAACCGTAATCCGTAAACCGTATACGGAACACGGAACACGGAACACGGAATACGGAACACGGTATACGGAACACGGAACACGGAACACGGAATACGGAATACGGAATACGGAACACGAAAATGAGCCAACTACGCTTAACCACCACCAAATACGCGGCGATTACGCTGACGAATTTGCAGAACCAACTGGCTTACGTCTGGGAGGCGTTGAACCGGGCGGTGTTTATTGTATTGATTATGTTTGTGTTTGTGCAGTTGTGGACGGCCGTTTACGAATCCCAGGGCGCGACGGAAATTGCCGGACTCAGTCTGTCGGCCACCATCTGGTAGCTGCTCATCGCCGAGACGATGGAGCTGGGCAAAATGCGCCACGACGAGCGCATCAGCGAGGAGGTGAAGGATGGCTCGGTGGCCTATACGCTGACACGGCCGTACAACTACCTGGCCTATCACTTTTTTAATGGGTTGGGGGAAACGGCCGTGAAAATGCTGCTCATCTTCCTGCTTGGCCTGCCCCTGGTCATCTACTACGCCGGCTGGCCGACCATCAGCCCGGCCCATGCGCTGCCCGTGCTGCTCGTCGGCGTCCTCGCCATCCTGCTCGATTTCTGCGCCTTCAGCATGATCGGCTTGCTGGCTTTCGTCACCGAAGACACCTTCTCCTTCCGGCTGATTTACCAAAAGCTCGTCTTCATCCTGGGCGGGTTGATGCTGCCGCTGGACTTTCTGCCGGAATGGTTGCAGCCCATCGCCCGCGTGCTGCCCTTCAACCTGACCACCTACGCCCCGGCTAAGCTCTTTGTGGCCTTCACCTGGGCGCAGTTCTGGCAAATCCTGGCCCTGCAAGCCATCTGGCTGACTATCTTTGGCCTGGCCCTCTGGCGGCAATACCGCTGGGCCGCCCAACGCCTGGCGGTGAATGGCGGCTGAAAACAGTTAACAATTAACAATTAACAATTAACAGTTCACTGTTCACTGTTCACTGTTATTTGTTAACTGTTGGATAACCATAATGAATCAACTAAAAGCCGAACTCTCCTTCCTTCGCGCCCTTGCTGGCGTCAACCTGGCCTCCGCGATGGAGTACCGGGTCAGTTTTGTCTCGCAGATCGTGGGGATGCTCATCAACAATGGCATCTACTTTGTCTTCTGGGTTATTTTCTTTAACCAGTTTGGCACGGTGCGCGGCTACAACGTAGACGAGATTTTCCTGCTGTTTGCCATTGTCACGATGGCCTACGGGCTGGCGTTCATGTTTGCCGGGAATACGCGGCAGTTCATGGCCTATCTCATCGCGCAGGGGCGGCTGGATTATTACCTGGTCTTTCCGCGCAATTTGCTGCTGCACGTCATCTTCTCGCGGATGACGGTCTCCACCATTGGCGACCTGGTGTTTGGGGTGATTGCCTACAGCTTCACGGGGCGGTTTCAGGTGGTGGAGATAGTGCTGTTTGTGGTAACGGCCGTTCTCGCCGCCATCTTGTTCGTGGGTTATTCCGTCATCACGGGGTCACTGGCCTTCTACATGGGCAACGCCCAATACGCCAGCCAGCAAATGACCAACGCCATCCTGACCTTTTCGCTCTACCCCAATGGTCTGTTTAGCGGCGCGGCGCGGATCATGCTCTACACCGTCATCCCGGCGGCCTTCGTGGGCGCGGTTCCGGTGGATATTATACGGTTTCAAGACGGCCGTTTGCTCCTCCTGCTCCTGGCCGCCACTATCATTATCTGGCTCATCGCCCTCTTCATGTTCTACTACGGCCTGCGCCGGTATGAGTCGGGCAGCGCCATTAATGTGAACGTGTGAGGAGGTATGCCGTAATCCGTATACCGTAATCCGTATTCCGTATTCCGTGTTCGGATTACGGAATACGGAATACGGAACACATCCCTATTCCCCGTCCAGCAGCCAGCGCAAGTCGGCTGTTATGGCTTCATCTGGG
>CALFEW010000538.1 GCA_937958365.1 uncultured Chloroflexota bacterium
TTTATCGTCAATCAATCCTAACCGACGAAACATGCTAAACGACGCGGGCGCGGATCGGCTCTGAGCCGCGCCCGCGCTGCCTGTCCAGGTTGAAGCTGGCTTCAAGGATGCTGCGGAATGCCTTCAACACAATTGGCGCAAGAATATCACTCTTATCTTATTCGTTTCCGGCGGGCGCCGGAACGGCCGTTTACCTGGCACGCTTCATTGCAAGACGTACGCACCGGCGAGTGGCGTCATTTCACGGACCTGAGCGTGCTGTTTGAGTTTGTAACGCAGGAACTCTCTGCCAACGATTCCGAAACTCCAGAGGAGTAAATAAATCATGAAAATAGCCAGGAGAATCAGCCAGTTTGCTTTGCTGCTGGGGATTTTCTGGTTGACGGCCGTTGCCCAGGCCCAACCAACCCAACCAACCACCCTTCTCACCCCCCAAACGGCCGTTTCCCCCATCGTGTGTGGGTCGCAGAATGGATTTACTGTCTACCTGCCGACGATTCTTAAAAACACCCAGGCGTTGAGCGCCGTGAATCAGGGTGCGGCGACGGCCGTTTCTCCCGCCCTCGTCCCCCCAGCCCTCAACCGCAGCCTGCCCTACGACATCTACGAAGCTACCCGCTTCCTCTACAGCGGCGCGAACCCGGTCCAGACCGGCGTCGCCGGCGGCGTGATTGACCCACGCTGCGCCGCTGCCCTGCGCGGCAATGTCATCACCAGCGATGGCGCGCCGCTGCCCGGCGTCGTGATCGCCATCAAAGACCACCCCGAATACGGCCAGACCCTCACCGACGCCGACGGCGTCTTTAACTTCGTCCTCAACGGCGGCGAAACGGCCGTCATCGAATACCAGAAAACCGGCTACCTGTCCGTGCAGCGCCCGGTGGAAACGCAGCGGCGGCAGTTCGATTGGGTGGAGCCGGTCGTCCTCATCCCGCCCGACCCGCAAACCACCGACATTGACCCGCTGTCTACGGCCGTTTTCCAGGTTGCCCAGGGCAGCGTCATCAGCGATGGCAGCGGGGCGCGGCAGGCGACCCTGCTCTTTCCCGCCGGTTCCATGACCACCCTTTTGCAGCGCGCCGGGGTGAAACGGCCGTTAGACACCCTCACCTTCCGCGCCACCGAATACACCGACGGCGTCACCGGCGCGTCCGCCATGCCCGGCGACCTGCCGCCCACCTCCGGCTACACCTACGCCGTAGATTTTAGCTTCGACGAACTGGCCGGGCTGGGCAGCGTGCCTTTCGACCAGCCGGTCATCAACTACACCGAAAACTTCCTGGGCATCCCCGTCGGCACACCCGTGCCCGCCGGCTATTACGACAGTGAGCAGGCCCAATGGTTCCCGGCGGATAACGGCCGTGTCATCAAAATCTTGTCCATCACCGGCGGCAGCGCCAACCTGGACGTGACCGGCGACGGCCTGGCCGACACCGGCCAGATTCTCACCGATTTAGGCATCACCGACGCCGAGCGGCAGCAGTTGGCGACGTTGTACACGGCCGGGCAGGAATTGTGGCGCACGGCTGTCCCCCACTTTTCAGCCTGGGACTTCAACTGGCCCTTTGGCCCGCCGGAAGACGCCCAGGAACCGCCCACGCCGCCCGAAAACAACGAGCAGCCCAACGAATGCACCGAATCCGGTTCGGTCATCAACTGCGACGCGCAGACTTTGGGCGAATCGCTGCCCGTTGTTGGCACGCCTTTCACCCTCAACTACTCCAGCGAGCGCGTGCCCGGTTGGAAAGTGGGCAACATGCTCGATTTGCCCATCGTCGTCGGCGACCCGCCCGCCTCGCTGCGCTCCGTGCTTTTGCAGGCCGAAATCGGCGGGCAGATGATGGTGCGCAAATGGTCGCGGGCCAGCGTGGGGCAGCCGTTTGAAATTTCCGGCCTCTACTCCGGCACTGTGGAGGCGCTGACGCCCAATCTCAGCGCCCGGCTGGTGTGGGATGGGCAGGACGCCTACGGCCGTCTCACCAACGGCCGTCCCATCGCCAACGTCTACGTCCACTACGTCTACGATTACGCCTACTACACCGCCAGCGATCAGTTCGAGCAGAGTTTTGCCCAGTTTGGCGAGAATTTGCTGGTGACGAACGGCCGTGAATACTGCCAGTACCTCGATTATCCGCCCGCCGCCGCTGTCGCCGCCGAATTTTGCGGCATCAACATCTACAACAGCTACAGTCGGGCCATTGGCTACTGGGACGCCAACGCCGCCGCCGGGCTGGGCGGCTGGACGCTGGACATCCACCACGCCTACGACTTTAACGATGGCGTCCTGCACCTGGGCGACGGCACGGACCTGAGCCGCAACGATATTGGGCCGGTGGTTACGGCCGTTACCCCCGAAGACGTCGCCATCAACTACCTGGGCGACTTCACCGTCGCCCCCGATGGCACGATCTACTTCCTGGACACCTTCGAGAAGAAAATCATGCGCCTGGAGGCCGACGGCAGCCTGACCCACATCGCCGGCAACGGCAACCAGGGCTACCCCACCGGCGATGGCGGCCCGGCGACCGCCGCCATCCTGGGCTGGCATCTCAACGCCCTCACCGTCGGCCCCGACGGCGCGATTTATCTGGCGACCACCTACGATAACTTCAACGTCGGCCTCATCCGCCGCATTGACCCCGACGGCACGATTTCGACCATCGCCGGGACCTACTTCGACCAGAGCAGCCTGCCCAATCTGGATGGCGGCCCGGCAGTGGACGCCCGCCTGAACAGCCCCGAAGACATCCTTTTTGGCCCGGACGGCAGCCTCTACATCGCCGAAACGCCGCTGTACCGCTACGCGGGCGGCAATTTCAGCCGCATCCGCAAAATCAGCCCCAACGGCATCATCACCACCATCGCCGGAGCGGGCGGCAATACCGACTCCGCCGCCGATCTGGCCGGCGTCCCGGCCCTGGATTGGGGCGCATTCCCTGCACCCGGCGGCCTGGCCTTTGGCCCGCAGGGCGATTTGTACGTCGCTCATCCCGCCGCCAACACCGTCAGCCGCATTGGCACGGATGGCGTGTTGTGGCGATTGGCGGGCAGCGGCGGCAGCGGCAATGGCGGTGACGGCGGGCAGGCGCTCAATGCCGCCGTTAGCGCGCCGCAAAGCCTGGTGGTAGATGAAAACGGCGTCGTTTACGTCCGCACGCGCTATTTTTACTATGATCGCGTGCGGCGCATCAACACCGATGGCATCATCACCACCTACGCCGGGCGCGACTGCGACGGCCCGCGCAGCAACAACGGCTATGCCGCGCGGCAGGCCTGCCTGAGCAACTTTGGCGACAACAACACCCTGGAACTGGCCCCGGACGGCGGCCTGTTGATCAGCAGCACGCGCGGCCGTATTGAGCGCATCGCCGCGCCACAAGCGCCGGGCAGCTTCACCGCGCAAAACATCCTCATTCCCGACCCCGATGGAGCGTTGGTGTATGAATTCTCCAGCGCCGGCCGTCATTTGCGCACCCTCAGCGCCCTGACCGGCGCGGCGCTGTACACCTTTGGCTATGATGGCAACGGCCGTCTCCTCACCATCACCGACGTAGACAACAACGTCACCCAGATCGAGCGCAACGGCAGCGGCCAGCCCACGGCGATTGTGGCTTCCGGCGGCCAGCGCACCCCGCTAACCCTGACGGCCGCTGGCTACCTGCGCACCATCGCCAACCCGGCGGGCAACACCACCACGCTCGGTTACGACGCCAACGGCCTGCTCAACAGCCTCACCGACCCGCGCGGCGGCATCCACCATTACGACTATGATGTGGACGGCCGTCTCATCACCGACCAAAACGCGGCAGGCTACACCCAGACGCTCAGCCGCCTGGAGCAGCCCGGCCTGACGCAGGTCACGCGCACCACCGGCCTGGGCCAGACTACCGTCTACGCCACGGAAATCCTGCCCAACGGCGACCGGCTGCGCACCGTCACCGCCCCGGACGGCGCGACGACCAGCCTGCGCATCAGCGATGGCGCGGTCTGGACGCTGACGCTGCCGGATGGCACGCTCCAATCCGTCACCTATGCGCCGGACCCACGCTGGGGCATGAATGCGCCGCTGGCCGCGTCGGTGCTGGTGACGACGACGGGCAGCCTGACCTACGAAGCGACGACGGCGCGCACGGCCGTTCTCGTCAATCCGACCAATCCCTTCACCCTTACCAGTTTAGAGGATCAGGTGACGGTGAACGGCCGTCTCTGGCGTTACGCCTACACCGCCGCCAATCGCGCCGTCACCCTGACCACGCCGGAAGGGCGCATCACCCAGGCGGCGCTGGACGCCGCCGGCCAC
>CALFEW010000539.1 GCA_937958365.1 uncultured Chloroflexota bacterium
ATTGACAATTGACAATTGGCTATTGGCTATTGACAATTTCCCGGTAAATGGCTTCCACACGGGCGACCATTGTCGGGGTGGTTAATTCGGCCAGGAGGCGGGCACGGCCGTTGGCCCCCATTTCCCGGCGTAAGGCAGGGTTGTCTAGCAGATGGGACACGGCCGTTGCCAAGGCCCGTGCATCTTGGGGCGGCACAACCAGCCCGGTGATCCCATGCTGCACCACAAACGACGTACCCGTGCCCACCTCCGTGGTGATACAGGGCAGCCCGGCAGCCATCGCCTCCAACAGCACCAGGCCATACGCCTCGGCGCGCACGTTGGAAGGCAGCACAAACACGTCGGCCGCCGCGTACAGCCGGGGCAAATCGGCGTCGCTGATGTCGCCCAGGAATTGCACCCGGTCGGTCACGTTCAACTCCACGGCCAGCGCTTCCCAGGTCGGCCGCATGGGGCCATCCCCGGCCACCAGCAGCCGGGCGGCCACATCCGGCATGGCGCGAATCAGCGTGTCTACACCTTTGTAATAACGATGGCGGCCGACAAACAGCAGCGTCGGCAAATCAGACGACGGCAAAGGCAGCGGTTCGGCGTGCAAAAACGGGGCGGGATCAATGCCCAGCGGCACGACCGTACACCGGTCGGCCAGCGGGCTGAGGTAGGGCGAACTGGTGATATAGTTGGGGCTGCTCGCCAGGATACGGCTGGCCTGGCGCAAGACGCGGCGCAGCAGCGGCTCGTACAGGCGCAGGATGGTTTGCTGCTTCACCACGTCGCTCTGATAGGAAATGATGAACGGCCGTTTCCCCCCCACCAACCACTGGCTCACCTCGCCCAATGGATAAGGAAATTGCAAATGCACGACGTCGGCTTCCAGTTCGCGCAGCAGCCGGGGAAACGCCAGGCTCAACGGCGTCGAGGCCACCGTCGCCAGACGCGCCGCCCGCACCACACGCACGCCGTTCAGCAGTACGTCTGTTTTTTCACGGCCGGGATTGGTCACCAGGACGGTCACTTGATGCCCGGCCGCCGCCTGCGCTTCCGCCAGAGTTTTGATGTGGTTTTCAATGCCGCCCCGGACGGGATGGTAATCTTTGTAGACGTGCAAAATTTTCATAATTTCCTGTTGATGGTACGCTGTTTACCGCCGCCCCATTCTAGCATTTAGGGGTCGCCTGTGGTAGCATCCGCCGACTCTTGCGGCAAAGAGTGAGCTGATCTGAATGAGCCATCACAAATCTTATCCGGTGCGCCGGCTCAATTTCACCATCCTTTCTCGCCTCGGCCAGGAATTCACCTGGATTTTGGTGGGGCAGGCAGCCACCGTCATCGGTGGACTGGTGGGCCTGCGCCTGCTCACCGATTATCTTTCGCCGGCAACCTTTGGCGAAATCGCCCTGATCATGACCATCGCCACCCTGGTCAACCAGACCATTTTAGGGCCGCTGGCCGGGGCAGCGCTGCGGTTCCTATCCCCGGCAGAAGAAGAGCGCACCACCTATGCCTACCTGCAAGCCCTGTGGCAACTTGTACTGAAGGTCAGTTTGTGGACGCTGCTGGCGACAGGACTCCTGGGCGTGGGGTTGGCGGTTTACGGCCGTTTAGATTGGTCTTTCTATCTGGTTTCAGCCATCATCTACGCCCTCTTCACCGGCTATAACCAGACACTTAATGGGTTGCAAAACGCGCTGCGCCAGCGCAAAGTCGTGGCCTGGCACGCGGCGCTGGGCCAATGGCTGCAAGTCGGGCTGGTGCTGCTGGCCGTCGTCTGGTTAGGCCCCACCAGCGGCAACGCCATGATGGGGTACGCGCTCGCCGCCTTCCTGGTGCTGCCCTCCCAAACCTACTTCTTCCGGCGCAAGGTCCTGACGCTGCCCGGTATGCAAAACCAACCATCGGCCCCGGCGGTGCAGGGCTGGCGGCGCAAACTACGCGACTACGCGCTGCCCATCTCCGGTTGGGGCGTGTTTACCTGGGTGCAAATGTCGTCCGACCGCTGGGCTTTGCAGATCAGCGCCTCCACCAGCAGCGTGGGCTACTTTGCCGTTCTGTACCGCCTGGGCTACTATCCCATCACCCTGATCACGGGCCTGGTGACGCAGTTGATCACGCCGATTCTTTTCCAAAAAGCGGGCGACGCCACCGATGCTTCGCGGATGCAAACGGCCGTGCGCGTAAACCAATGGCTGACCCTGGCTTCTCTGGCCATAACGGCCGTTGCCACCGTGCTGGCCTATTTTCTGCACGGCCCCATTTTTAGCATCCTGGTGGCCCCGGAATACCGCGACATATCCTGGCTGCTGCCCTGGATTATCCTGACCGGCGGGCTGTTCGCCACCGGGCAGATTGCCACCATCAGCCTGCTCAGCGAAGCCAACACCCGGCGGCTCATTGCGCCGAAGATTGGCACGGCCGTTTTCGCCACAGCCCTCAATTTTGCCGCCGCCCATTGGTACGGTCTGGCCGGGGTGATTTTTGCCGGGGTGATTTCTGGTCTTGTCTACGTCGTCTGGATTGTGGCGCTGACGCGCCGGAACGGCCGTGCAGAGGCAGCCACATCGGAACCCATCATGCCCACCCACGAGGAAAGCTAACGTCGTGAAACGATCAAAAAACTGGCTCTACCGCTGGCTGCGCCCGGTGTTCGACCCGCTCCACACGCTGAATGGGCTGCGCGGCTACCGCTGGTTCTGGCGTGATTGGCGCGCCTACCGGCGGCTGCCCCAGGCCGAGCCACTGCGCCTCAGCGACGCCTACCCGCAGCTGCATGACAAAACGGCCGTTTCCACCTTCGACCCCCACTATTTCTACGTCAACGCCTGGGCCATGCGCCGCGTCACGGCCAACCAGCCCGCCCGGCACGTCGACGTGGCTTCGCAGGTGTTGTTCGCCAATTTGCTGGCGGCTGTTGTGCCGGTGCTGTTTGTAGATTATCGGCCGCTGCACGTCAGCCTCAGCGGCCTCTCGTCGCTGGGCGGCAGCATCCTGGCCCTGCCCTTCGCCGACAACTCGCTGGCCTCCCTCTCCTGCCTGCACGTCGCCG
>CALFEW010000540.1 GCA_937958365.1 uncultured Chloroflexota bacterium
TTTCACCACGGGATTGGTAGATAGCCGGGCCACAGCAACGCCCAACCCCATCAGGCTGCTAAATAACGCATGGTTTAACCCGAACACGATACTGCGCACGAAAATATTCAGTCCCCACGCTTCCAATCCCCCCTCCTGATAAACGTTGACAAAATAGTAAACATTTTCCACCAGGGCGAACCCCAAACCAACCATGGCCCCGTAAATGATACCGTCCAATGGGCTGTCAATTTCCTGCCGCCACAACAGCAAAATCCCTAATATAGCCAGCCCTTTGATGGATTCTTCCACCACGGGCGCGATGATACTGGCGCTAATCGTATGACCCAACTCTTCCCCGGCCAGGAAGATGACGGGTAAGCTAAACAGCGTGTTAAACACATAAGCAAACAAAACGCTGGGCACAGCGCCCCATACAAATGCCGCCGCCAGAAGTCCCCAGGGTTCCTTCTCGTATCTATCTACCCAATAAATAAGGGCAATGTAGAGTAGAACGGGGATTGTTGCCGCAGCGATAGAGAGCGGTAGGATGATAGAAGAGGGTATATTCATAGTGAGGTACGACGCACTTTCAAAGTGCATCATACCTGGAAATTATACTTGTTTATGAGGCATGGGTAAATTTTATAGAACTGTCATGCAACTTTTGGCAGGGTGAGCGCGTAAAAGGCAGTAACCTGTTATGTGAATCCATATACTTGCTGCTATGTAGCAAGACCACTTGAATGTAAAAGGAGATTAGCACATGAGTGACCAACAAGAATTAAAAGAGGTTGTTTTGCTGGAAGAAGAAATTCCGGTCGTGGACGAAGTTGATGCTCCCGACGAGGAAAAAAAGGACTGGACCGAAGAATTTGTCGTGGCCGGCGAAGAACTGGTTGGCATGGTTAAGAAATTAGTGCGCGAAGTAACCGTGCGACGCCTGGTCATCCGCAACGAAAAGATGAACCTGAACCTGGAAATCCCCCTGGTTTTTGGTGTGACCGGTATTGCCTTGCTGCCGGTTTATTCGGCCGTTGCGCTGATTGCTGCTTTGGTGACGGACTGCACAATCCTGGTGGAGCGACACGAAAAAGTAGTGGAAAAAGAGCCGGAACTGGCGACTGAAGGGTAATTGACGTATTGTCTTTGAGAAACGGCCGTTACAACTGGCAAAACGGCCGTTAATTGGAAGCCTGAACCATTTGCAAAAGTGGTTCAGGCTTCTTTTTTGGGCTGTGTTTGAATTCCCGCAGGCGGTTGATGGCGGTCAGGCGCGAAACGCCCAGGGCGCTTAACGCGCCGTAATTCTCCAGCACAAACGAGGCCGAAACCAGACCCATTTGCGCGGCGGTGACGGCGTTTTTCGTTTGAGCCAGGCCTACCATAAAACCACCGCAAAAGGCATCGCCAGCGCCGGTGACGTCAATCACCTGGCGGCTGCCGGGTGGGTAATAAGCGGGCAGGTGGATGGTACGGCCGTTCTCTTCCCGCACCAGTACTCCTTGTGACCCCAACTTGATCACCACAATGCGCGCACCCCATTCGCCCAACGTTTGCGCCGCTTCTTCCATGTTCATCCCCTCGCCAAACAGCGAACGGATTTCCTGGTTGCTGGGCAGAAAAGCGTCTACCAGAGGTAAGAGAGGGCGTACGTGGGGCATGAGCGCCGGAACCATGTACCGTTCACCGGGGTCCAGGGTGATCTGGTGAACGCCGTGATGGCGCAAGACGTGGGGAATGGTGAGGTGGCTGCGTAATGAATGCGGGGAAAGGTGAACGGCCGTTGCCCCATCATACACAGCCGGCCAATCTCCCGGTCGCAGCGCCAATGGTTCGTAGACGACGGGATTGTCCTGGCTGGGCGTAGAATGCACGTAATCCTGCAAAGCGTCCGGCAGAGGTTGGCGGATGCGGTGAAAGTGGCTGGCGGGATTGGTGTCATCACGACGGCCGTCGGCCGTGTAAGCGAAAAACGTCCTGTGGTCTTGCTCGCAGGGCATACGCACCAATCCGGCCGTATCCAGACCGCGTTGCGCCAGATGATCCAGCCAGGATTGAGGGTAATTTTCGCCTAGCCGCGCCCATAACCCAACGTCGCCGGTCCAAACAGAAGCGCCCACGGCCGCATACAACGCATTACCGCCAGGCAGACCCGTATGCGCCTGCCCGTCATGGGTGATCAAATAATCAATCCGTAGGCCACCGCCTGTTACGTACTTCATACTGCCAGCTTACTCCAGGAATCCATAATCGGTTTCCAAAATTCCTATAGGGAGTATACTTTTGCCCGAACCCACCTGCCGTTTAGGAGACGTTAATTTGGGAAAGAAGGCTGAATGACACATCAGGATCGCGTAAAGTGGAACGGCCGTTACGCAACCGACGGCCCACATTGGCAAAAAAGCCAGCCTCGGAAGCTGCTGCAAACGTACCTGGAGCAGCTACCGGTCCGTGGCCTGGCGCTAGATGCGGCGGCCGGCGTGGGCCTGCATGGATTGGTCCTGGCCCGGCGAGGATTGCGCGTCGTAGCGCTGGATATTTCCGAAGTGGGGCTGCGGCTGGCGCAAGAGCGAGCAGTGGCGGAAGGATTGCCCCTGACTACGGCCGTTTATGATCTCGCCTGCCCCTGGTTTCCCCCCAACTGCTTCGACGTAATCCTCAACTTTCGCTTTCTGGAGCGGGCGACCTTTGCCGCTTACCGGCGCGCCCTCAAGCCCGGTGGCTGGCTGATCTTCGAGACCTTCATCCGCACGCCAGAAACGGCCACCGACGTTGACTTTTACTTACAGCCTGGCGAACTCCGTGCCGCTTTTGCCGATTTTGAGGTGGTGCATGACGCGGAGGTAACGGCCGTTGGCGGCCGCACCGGACAACTTAAGCCCGTCGCGCAACTGGTAGCCCGTAAGCCGGAAAGAATAGAAGATTGAAGATTGAAGATGCGCCAATCTTCAATCTCACTACCTTTGCACTTTTAAGAAATGGGACGCGGATTTTCACGGATGCGGCGGA
>CALFEW010000541.1 GCA_937958365.1 uncultured Chloroflexota bacterium
CGGCGACCAAATCCTCGTCGGCCCGCTGGGTGGGCAGACGTGGGTCCCGTTCGACGGCGTCTGGCAGTTGAGCGGCGACGATGATGGGCCGCCCACTTTGCAATTGAACAATCCTTTCGCGGACAACATCGTGCAGCTTGTCGCCCGGCAGGCCATCCAACCGGGCGATGGCGTGACTGTGCGCGTCGGCGAGGCGGAAATCACGCCCGTCCTGCTGGACCCGGTGCGCGATGATGGGCAGGTGGTGGTGGTGAACGGCCGTCTCCACCCCACGAACGGCGGCTACCAGTTGTTAGACGCCAGCGACCAATTCGTCGCCGACGTGCGCGCCGGCGCGGGCGTGACCCTGGCCGAATTCGCCGGGCGCGTCGTCCGCCTGTCCGCCACCCTCCACGCCGACGCGCAGCCGCTGCTGATTGCGCAGCAGGTAGAGGCGCTGTTCACCGTCACTCTGCACTTCCAACCGGCCGAGGGCGACACGGTGACGGAGGAATACACGGGCGTGACGATTGGCGGCGATCCGGCGGCGGCGGTTGCTCTGACGCGGCAGATTGGGGAACGGCCGTCTGCCCTGGTGCGGGTGGCCTTCTGGCCCAAAGCGACGGTCTTGTCGCTGCCACAGGGGCGCACGTCGTGGCGCTACCTGGACTGCTACGGCCCACGCTTCAACCACGCCCGCTTTGACGAGGCGAAGTTCCCCGGCGGCGTCTGCCTGGACAGGGGCATTTTTAACGTCAGCCGCTTTGCCAACACGCCGCCGGAGCCGGTGGCGGCGGTGTTTACCAGCATCCACGACCTGCCAGACCCGCCGGTGGCAGTGGGGATTGCATACGGCCGTTACCAACCCGGCGCTTTCCTCGTCCGTCTGCCGGCCGATTTGCCGGAGCGCTTTGGCGGCCGGTTCAACGAGTCCCGCTTTGGGCAGGGGAAAGACAAGCCAGAGCTGTATGAACAGGCCGTGACCGACCCGCCCACCGACGATTTTTACATCGTCAGGCTGCTCAACACGCAGTCGGCGCTGGTGGAGGCGCAGATTGTGCCGCGTGTGCCATTGGGCTGGACGGCCGTTCCCCTGCCCTTCCGCGACCCGCACTCCCTGACGCTGGGCGACCCCGCCAACCCGGCGCAAATTTACCTGACCGACGTGGGCATCCCTGGCTTCTTGCGCATCCAGGCCCGCGAGCCGGGCGCATTTGGCAACAACATCGCCATCGCCGCCCGCAGTTCCGGCCCGGCCATGTTCGATTTTTCCATCATTTACGAGGGTGTGCCGTTTGAAAACGGCCGTGCGACCGTTTTAGGCAAACCCCTGGCCGCCCTCACCACCGATTCCCTGGAACCCGGCCCCGTCGGCGTGCTGCAAGCCAAAGCCGCCGGGGTGGCTGTCCGTGTTATTCGTGAGCGTACAAGAGAGATTGGAGATTAAAGATTGGAGATTGGAGATTGGCTATCAATCTCTAATCTCCAATCTCCAATCTTAAATTATCCCAAAAGGAGCGTTACAAATGTCTATCTTAGAACCTTATGTAGAGTACAAACCGGGCGAACTCATCGCCGCCGAGATTATGAACGAGATGCAGAGCCAGATTCGCGCCGACATTGCCAGCCAGGCGCAAGCGGCCGTAGACGCCATCACCCAGGTTCCCAGCGCCCAAGACGCCGATCACCTGGAAGGGCAATCGCTGGCCGACATCACCCAGGCCATCATTGACCAGGCGCTCAGCCAGATGGGGCTGCGTTCCGGCTACATGCAGCTTTTCAAAAAGCTCCAGGTAGGCGAAGAATCGGTGGTCTACCACAAATTGCAGAACAGCCCCCTGGTAGACCTGTACCAGTTAGACTACTTCCTGGTCGTCGCCTCCGAAGACGATTACAAATACCTCACCTGGGTCAATTTCTTCCTCTACCACTCCAGCGAAAAGCGCATCCGTTTTGTGCCGGAAGGCCAAAACGCGCCGGTCAGCGTGGAAATCGAGCCAACAGACGACGAACCGTATCGCGTCTCTTTTGCCGACATGCTGGCGCGTTATAAGGTGGAATACACAGACAATTCTAGCCTGGATGACATTGAGCATGAGCTGTGGGACGCCATCTTCGCCGCACCCAACGACCGTTTCGACGACCAACAGTACGCCCATTCCCCCTGGTTCGACCGCTGCTGCCGGGATCAACGTTCGGTGAAGACCCTGAAGCAAAAGGGCGACTGGGACGATATGTGGATCAAGTTCGTTCCACGCAAGACGGAAAACTACGTGCGCGTCGGCGGCGACGATCTCGATTTGCCCACGCCCGCGCCCACTATGATCCAGGTTTCCCATTTTAGCTTTAACAAGTTGGGGCTGACGCTTTTAAGCGAACCAGTTTACGCGCAAGCAGTCATCAATGGCCTGCGGCTGGAAGGGCGAGACCTTGAAGCGATCCAGCGGGAATTGAAGTTGATGGTCCTGCTGCGCGCCTGAGCCAGGATTTAGATTGGTTCAATCTCTAAGATTGAACCAATCTCAAAAGGTAGACATCCATGAGACTGACCGCTAACTTCCCAGGCGAATCTGTTCGTTTTGAGGGCGACTGGACGGTGCAAATTCAGGGCTTGCCGGAAGGGGCGCAGATTCAAAACGCCACCATCACCCTGACGCCGGCCGCCGCCCCTGGCCGCCCTCTCTTTGAAGAACTTCTCACCTCTGCCGGCAGCGTGGGCGATTTTGGCATGACCAAAGTGCTTCAGCCCGGCATTGTCGAGGTGGATTTCCACGCCCGGCGCACGCTGGCCGTTGTACGCGGTTCCAACTTGCTCAACAGCGAATTGGTGGTGGACCTGGGCGGCGGCGTGTTCATGGGCATTAATGAATACGGGGCGGTGGCTGCGTCGGAAGACGTGGATCTGTATCCGATACCGGCAAGCGGCGCATTGCCCGGCCTGCTGGTCGGCAAATTTCGGCTCAGAACAACATCCACAGCCAATCCGTTGCCGACGTTGGACGTGACTCAGGTGACGGTGCGCACGGCCGCGAACAATGTCAGTCTGGCGCTGGCAGGATCGCCGCCGTTTTGGGTGCAGCCGGGGGAGATCGTCATGCCCACAACCACGCCCAACTTCGCCGATTTTCTCCAGCTTTACCTGGCCGAAGCCGACGTGAAAGACGGCCGTTACCAACTCCCCCTCATCATCCACTCCGACAGCCTGACCCGGCTGAACGTCGCCGTAGACATCGAGTTTGTGCAGCAGCAGTCGGCGCTGCCCGCCGGTGTGAACGAAGTGGCCCTGCCCTATGGCTTCGACAGCACCGCCCAGGCCGAGAGCGCCCTGGTGCAGGTGACGCTGCCGGTCGGCGCGGAAGTGACGGCCGCCAGCGTACAAGTCATCGGCGCGTTTGACGACAGCCGCATTGTATTTGGCCCCACCGGGCCGCTGACGCCGGTGGCCGCCGTGCCCATCACCGGCGGACGCAGCCAGGCCCAGCCCATTTTGTTAAGCGCCGACACGGCCGTTACCGCCATAGACCTGCTGCTTTCCAGCACCAGCCGCGCCGCCGTACTCGACCTGAACCTGATGGCCGACGTCGGCGGCAAACCCTTCGCCGATCCGCTGCTGGCCGCGCCCGTGCCGCTGGAACTGGACCGCGACCTGGCGGCCAATCCCACCTGGATCAGCGCCCGGCTGCCGCAGGAATTCCAGTTCCGGGCCGGCGTGCGTTACTGGCTGATCATTCAGGCGCGGCAGGGCGAGGCGGCCTGGCACAGCCAGACGGCCGTTACCAACGCCGACGGTTTGCAACAATCCACCACCAGCGGCCTGGCCTGGCGGGCGACGCAGGTAGAGGGCGCAGCCGGGCCTTTGGCCGGATTCTTTCGCCTGCGCCGCACACCCGACCAGTTCCAGATGCCGCTGTCGGTATTGGTGGGGGAAGGGGCAGCGGCCGTGCCCGTCTCCCTGGACCGCTTCCAACCCATGGGACGCATAGATTTCACCATTGACTTCCCCGAATTTGCCGCGGCCATCAACGAAGCCGCCCGGCGTACCGAGGCCACGTCTTGCGCCCGCGGCGAGCAGTTGCAAAACAGCGACTTCGCCCACTGGTCCACCACCGGCGCGAGCTTTGGCCCGCTGCAAGACGCCGAGAGAGTCTCTGGCGGCCTGAGCAGCATCGCTATTGCCCCCAACGGCGAGTGGGCGTTTGTCGGCCGGGAAACCGGCGATGGCGTTTTTGTCGGGCTGCCGCTGCACCGCCCCATCGCGGCCGGTTTCACGGCCCCGGTTTCGCGGCAGCACACCGCCATCAGCCCAGACAGCCGGCGTGTGTATGTGATCAGCGAAGTGTACGAATCTTTCCAACTGCGGGTGATTGATACCACGACGTTTGAGGCATTGGGCGACCCGGTGGCGTTGTTTCGGTCGGCGAGCTGCCTGGCGTTGTCGCCCGACGGCCGTACCTTATTTATCGGCAGCTTCGCCTTTTCGCCGCCGCATGGCGAAGTGTGGGCGCTGGATACGGCCGTATTGGGCCAACTCCTGACCAGCGGCGCACAATTCGCCATCACCGACGCCCTGAGCGGCAACCCCATGCCCCTGGAAAATGAGTTTGAACCGTCCAGCCTGGCCGTTTCGCCGGACGGCCGTCGCCTGTTTGTCGCCGCCGGTCACATCCAGACCAATTCCGGGAGCGTATTTGTCTTCGACACGCTCAGCCATCAACCCCTGGTAGACCCCATTTTTGCCGGGAACAACCCGGTAGACCTGGCGCTGACGCCTGACGGCCGTCGCGCCCTGGTGGTGAACGCCAACGACGATACCCTCACGCTGATAGACGCCACCCGCCTGCGCCACGAACGCACCCTCCACCTGCCCAATCCGGCCGATGGCGTGCTGCGGCCCATGGCGGTGGCCGTCGAACCCAACGGCCGTCGCGCCTTTGTCGCCAGCCGGGAAACGGCCTCGGTGAGCGTGATAGACCTGGTGACTTTAGACGTGCGGAATCCCACGCCGGTGGGCGAACCAGATTTTGGCGACCTGGACCTGGCCGTGACGCCTTCGGGCGACCGCCTGTACGTGGCCCTGGCAAACCCCTACCCGGCCCCAACGCCGGGCCTGCGCTTCTTGCCGCTGGGCCGCCAACACCCGGACAATTGGACCCTGACCACCGGTTTTGTGCTGCCCATCCCCTTCAGCGACCCATTCCACCTGACGGCCGTGCTTGGCCCCGTGACCGATGAGGAACAGGCCACACGCCCGGCCCGCACGTCGGCGCTGTCGCAGGCAACGGCCGTGGTGGGCGGCTGCACCTACGACTTCAGCTTTTGGGGCATCGCCACCCACCTGGAGGCGGTCGCCGAAGTGATCTGGCGCGGCGGCGCGTGCGCGGTGCAGCGCACCGACCGCATCCCCATCCAGGTCCCAGAGCCAGAAAATGCGCTGCGCCCCAGCCCGCAAACCGTTTCAGGGGATATTCAATCTGGCGGCGCGTTTTCAGACGTGATACTGGGACGGGCGCGGACAATCAACCTCAACGCAACCGTCACGCAGCGGCTGCCGGAACTGCTGTTCCATCGGGCGCGGCTGCAAGCGCCGCCAGGGGCGACGCAGGCGGAAATCCGCTTCCTGATTCCGCCGGACTCTATCGCCGTGGTGGATACCGTCTCCTTCCAGGCAACCAGCGACACCATTACCAATGGCGATTTGCTGCTGGTGGAGAATGACGCAGTGGTGGGCTGGCAGTTGTCGCCCGCTTCCGTGACCGGCGTGACGTTGAACGCGACGGACGATGGCGTGGAACTGTCGAATTTGGAGGCCGTGCCCGTGTCGCTGGTGCAATCTTTTGCGGCGACGGGTGGGCAGCCGTTTGTGCTGCTGCTGCGCGGCGCGCTTGTGAGCCAGCTTGCGGGCGGCGCGGGGCAAACGGCGCAAATACGGCTGGATTGGCTGGACACGGCCGGTAACGCGGCTGGAAGCAGCAGTCTGCCCATCACCGCCGGGCAGCAAGAACATCAATTGGAAACGGCCGTTCCCCCCACCGCCGCCACCGCCGACCTGAACCTGGTCGTGCCCGCCGGAACCACCCTGGTTGTGCGGCAAATCTCCTTTGTGCCGGTGGAACTGGTGACGGTTCCGATTCATTTTCTGGCGCAAGCGCCGGGCAACCTGACGGTGACGGGCTTCGACGTGGCCTATGACGTGGGCAACGTGGCGACCACGCCGCCACCGCCGGACGGCTTTTGCCCACCCACGCCGCCTGGACGCAGCACGGATGGCAAAGGCGGCTGCTGCCACTGGTGTGCGTCGCCCTGCGGGCCGTGCGGCGATGAAGGCGCGGCCACCGACAGCGCGCCCACGGCGGCGGCACGGTCGCTGCAAGCAAATGCGCCGCGTCGCCGGGCAGTGGTCGCCGGCACACGACCGGCGTTGGTGCGCGCGCCGGTGGCC
>CALFEW010000542.1 GCA_937958365.1 uncultured Chloroflexota bacterium
GGACGGTGAGGATGGTGGGCACGCCGCGCAAGGGCAGCAGCAAATGCTCGGTGCTGTGGAATAATTCGGCCTGGGGCACGAGCCGGTTGAAGCCCAGATGAGCCATCTGCCCGGCCAGGACAAGCGAGCGCCAGGGTTTGTAGCCCAGGCTGACGTGGTGGGTGGGGAGGTAGGTGGGGAGAGAGGGAGGAAAACGGCCGTCTTTCCCCCGGTTATAAAACAGGCCAAACCGCTGCGGCTGCTCCTGGATCAAGGCTCCGGCTAACCGCTCCGCATAGCGTCCCAACCCTGCCCGGCTGTGAACGGCCGCCGAAATATCTACGTAAATCATCTAGAAGGTAAAGAAATCGTTATTTTCATGCCTTGAGTATAACTGTGGTTATACGGCCGTCAACGATGGTTTACCGAATCAGGAATGGATTGGAGGATGTGCAGGGTGCGCACGGCCGTTTCCTCCCACGTAAAGCGCTGCACATTCGCCAGGCCACCCGCGATAAGCTCCTGCCGCAAAGATTGGTCTTCTACGATGCGCCGCAGGGCAGCGGCGAGCGCCGCCTCGTCCAGCGGGTCCACCAGCAGGGCGGCGTTCCCGGCGATTTCCGGCAGGGAGCTGCTGTTAGCGGCCAGCACGGGCACGCCGCACGCCTGCGCTTCCAGCAATGGGAAGCCAAAGCCCTCGTACAACGACGGGTAAAGAAAAGCCGCTGCGCCGGAGAGCAGCGCCGCTTTGTCGGCGTCGGCGATGAAACCGGGGAGGAGGATTGCGGATTGCGGATTGCGGATTGCGGATTGCGGATTGGGCCATTGACCATTGGCTATTGACCGTTGACCATTGGCTATTTCCTCCATGATAGGCTGGCTCAGCCAGCCGGGTTTGCCGGCCAGGACGAGTTGATGTGGCAGGTTGGCGGCTCTGTAGGCGCGGATGAGGCGGATGAGGTTCTTGCGCGGCTGCAAGGTGCTGATGAACAGGAGGTAGGGTGGGGTGATGCCGTAGCGGTGGAGAACGGCCGTTATCCTCTCCGTATCTCTCACCGGCTGCAAGGTGGGGTCAAGGCCGGGGTAAACCACCGAGATTTTGTCAGGCGAAAGGCCATCCAGCCGAACCAGGTCGTCTTTGGTGGCCTGGGAGTCGGCGAGGATGTGGTGGGCGCGACGGCCGTTGTGCCGCGTAGACCAGCGCAAATAGGCCAACTGCCGCCGGGGATGGGCTTCCGGGAAATAATGGTAGCCCAAATCGTGAACGGTTGCGGCGCTGGGACCACGATACGTGAGGGGAATGACGTGGGCGGGCGTGAAAAACACGTCAGGTGGGCGGCGGTGCAGTTCATACGCCAGCCGCAGATGGGTCCATAGCCGGGGAAAAGGTATGACGACCCGTTCGACGTGATCGACCACCGGAAACAAATCGGGAGGGGGTGGTTGGTTGAAATAAAGGCGCAGGGTGTGATTTTGCACGGCCGTTAAGGCAATGAGGGCGCGAATCAAAAACCAGGCATAAGCTTCTGTGCCTGTGCGTTGGCTTGTTACCGCGCGGCTGGCGTCTATCCCAATGACCAATGGACTTGCTCACTTATTGGCACGGCGCGCCGATGCGGATGAAATCTTCAGCCACCCAGCCTTCCTGATTGGTGATGCTTTTGACCTTACGCCAGATCAGGCCGCCGGATTCTTGCCCCGCTTCATCTTGATTCAAGGTTAAGATCGAGCCATCCGGCAAAATCGCCACCTCATCACCGCCTGGCGTGCTGCGTAAGGTCAGGCCATTGCCCGATGTGCCTTCAACCACCGCCCGGCAGATGATCGGCGTGGCCGTCGCTGTTGGAATGGAAACGTCGGTGGTTGCCGTCATCGTGGGCGTCGGTGGGAAGGATTCGAGCAATGGCGTGGGTGTGAGGGTAACAACGCCGTCTACGTTTTCACCAGAGACGGCCGCTTCAATGGCCTGGGATTGCTGGTAGGTATAAGCAAAGAAGCCAATGGCTGCCAGAAAAAATGTGACGCTGCCGATGAGCGTTAGACTGGCGCGCCGCAAGATCGCTTCGCGCTCCAGAGTGTAAAAACGCGCCCCACCGCGACGAATGTCACGGTAGGTCATAAAGGCCAGGATCAGACCGAGAAAGGCCAGAACCAGGGGGAGTAATAATTGTCTCACAGCCCGGTTTGCCTCATATCGTCGTCCAGGGCTTCGTCGGCAAGCAAAGCTTGTGCGGGAATTGGCCCCTCGCGCACGATGACCGGTCGGTCGCCCAGGTAGCTGATGATGGTAGACGGATGGTCGCCAGGGCTGGGGCCATCGTCCAGCACCACGGATACCAGGCCGTTGAGCGCTGCCAGGGCTTGTTGGCCGCTGAGGGCGGGTGGCTGGTCGGACAGGTTGGCGCTGCTGGTGGCCAATGCGCCGCCGGCGGCGCGAATGAGAGCACGAGCCACCGGATGATCGGGAATGCGCAGGGCGATGCCGTCGTTGGGCGAAATGCTGGGCGGTAATCCAAAGTGTTTGGGGACGATGATGGTGAGTGGGCCAGGCCAGTGTTGGGCGATATGCTGCCGGGCCAGCGGTGGGATGTCGGCGGCGACTTTGCCCAGGTCGTCGGGGTCGGCGAGAAGGATGGGGATGCCTTTGTGTAACGGCCGTTGCTTCACCGCATACAACCGGCGGATAGCGGCATCGTTAAAGGCGTCTACGCCAACGCCGTAGACCGTGTCGGTGGGGAAGACGACAAGATGGCCTTGTTGCAGCAAAACGGCCGTCTCATGAATTGCTTCCGGATCAGTCGCAGACAACAAACGTGTGCGACTGTCTGGTGCGTCGCCTGGTTGGGCGGTCACGCCCCAATCTCCAATCTCCAGTTTCTACTCTCCCATTTCTGCGGGTAGGCAAATCACCACAAACCGATCGTGCCCGGCAAAATCAGGTTTTACCAAGACCTCAGCCGCAGGAAAATAACTTTGAGCCAGCATCTGGGCTGCTGCCCCTTGCTGCCAACCTATCTCTAAAATCATCATGCCGCCGGGGATAAGTTTGTTGGTAGCCTGTTCCAGCAGTTGTTTGATCAGGTCCAGGCCGTCTGGCCCCCCGAGCAGGGCAAGCTGCGGTTCATACAATTTTACCCCATCGTCTAGCATCGTCCACTCGCCATCTGTGACGTAAGGCAGATTGGCGGTGATCAGGTGAATGGGTGCGGTGATAGGCTCCAGGAGGTGACCCTGGTGAAAGATTACTTGCTCTGGCGCTAATAAGGCTGCGTTTTGGTGAGCAATGGCAAGAGCGTCTGGTGAAATATCGGTGGCCTGAATGGTGGCATGGGGCAAATGGCGGGCCAGGGTGATGGAAATGCAGCCGCTGCCCGTCCCCACGTCCACGATGCGGACAGGCCAACGTTTTTTCGCCCAGGCGATTGCCAGTTCTACAAGCTGTTCGGTTTCCGGCCGGGGGATGAGGACGGCAGGGCTGACGAGGAAGTCGAGGCCATAGAACGGGGCATGACCGAGGATGTAAGGGATGGGTTCCTGTTGGGCGGCGCGTTGGAGGCATGTGTGGTATTGGTGCAGGGAAACGGCCGTTACTTCTTCGTCGGCGTGGGCGATGAGGTAGCTGTGGGCAACCTGGAGGGTATGTTGCAGCAGCAGGCGGGCGTCCAGGTCAGGGGTGGGGGAGGTTGGGCTGAGAAGGGAACGGCCGTAAGCCAGGGCGTGGTGGATGTTCATGATAAAAAGGGGGGAGGGATGGCTGCTAGTAAATGAGAAAAATATGATGCAGTTACAGCTATAAAGCAATCAGACCAATAAATACAAAGTGGTCAGATGACCACTCTGTATA
>CALFEW010000543.1 GCA_937958365.1 uncultured Chloroflexota bacterium
GACCAATCTTGGAGATTGGTCCAATCTCACCAGGTTAAAAACATATGAACCCTAAGGAGAACGAGATGCAACGTTATTTGTTTTTGACACTTTTGGTAGGGGTGATGGTTTTGGCGGCGTGCGGTGGTGGTGATGGGGCGGCAACGGCCGTGCCGACCACCCAATCTACCACGCCGCCAACGGAAGAAGCCGCCGGACCGCGCACGCTGACGGTGATGACTCACGATAGCTTTGCCGCCAGCGAAGAGGTTCTGGCGGCTTTTGAAGCGGCCCACAATGTCCAGGTCGTTTTGCTGCCGTCCGGTGATACCGGCGCGGCGCTCAATCAGGCGATTTTGGCCGCCGACAATCCGCTGGCCGACGTGTTTTTCGGCGTAGACAACACGTTCATGAGCCGCGCCCTGGCCGCCGACATTTTCCAGCCTTACCAATCGCCGGGGTTAACGGCCGTACCCGATGCGTTTGAACTAGACGATAGCTACCGCCTGCTGCCGGTGGACTATGGCGACGTGTGCCTGAATTATGACATCGCCTGGTTTGCGGAACGGGGCCTGGCTGTGCCCCAAACCCTGGCCGACCTGACCGATCCACAGTACAAAGGGCTGCTGGTGGCCGAAAACCCGGCCACATCCAGCCCGGGTCTGGCGTTTTTGCTGACGACGATTGGCGTCTTTGGCGTGGATGGCGAGTATACCTACCTGGATTATTGGGCCGACTTGCGAGCCAACGACGTGCTGATTACCAGCGGTTGGGAAGATGCCTATTATGGGCAGTTTACGGTGGCGAGTGATGGCGAACGGCCGTTGGTCGTTTCTTACGCCAGCAGCCCGCCCGCCGAAGTGATTTACGCCGATCCGCCGGTGGATGCCGCGCCCAGCGCCAGCCTGGTGGGGCCGGGCATGTGCTTCCGGCAGATTGAATTTGTGGGAATTTTGCAGGGTACGGCCGTACCGGATTTGGCTCAGGCGTTTGTGGATTTTATGCTGGACCAGAGCTTCCAGGAGGACATACCACTGAATATGTTTGTCTTCCCGGTGAACGAAAACGCGGCGCTGCCCGCGGAATTTGAGCAGTGGGCGCAAATTCCTGCCGAGCCAGTGACCCTGGCCCCGGCCGACATCGAAGCGCACCGCGACGAATGGCTGGAAGCGTGGACAGAAGTGGTCTTGCGGTAAGGGGAAAACCGTTAGCAGTTGGCAGTTGAAAATTGACCATTGGCAATTGGGCATGGTTCAAAAACCCACGAAGTTAGCTTGACACTTTAGGTGCCAGTCCCAATAAAGCAAGCGGGTCATCAGGTAAAGAGATCCCCGCTAGTTGAGCCGGGCTATGACCCGCTCGTTTGCCGCGCAGAAAGGGGCGTACATTATGAAGGAAGCGAAACAAATCCAAGCAGCCCTGGTCAGTGTGCTTGCGCCGGTCAAGAATCGGTCTCAACAAACTATTGACGCATTCTGCCGACATACTCCCGCGCCAAGGATGGGACAGCAGCGTCGTGACAGCCTCCCAAGCGGAGTCAAACCGGCTGTCGCCCAGGCAAAGATAGGCAGTATCAAGCGCTTGCTGCCAAATCTGTTGTCGATTTTCTTTTTCGGGCAGCGAGAGGTGACGCCGTTTTTCATCGGCTTCGCATTGCCAGATACGGCACAGGGCAGCAATTGCTTCCGAGCTGTATTGGGTGGTCAAAACTGTCAACTCGGAAGAGAGCAGTGCTTGATAAGTGAACAAGCTGGCTGCCCAGTTTCGCAGATTAGTTGCCAGTTTCTGGTAAATGCGACCCGAGAAGGTGGTCATTTGTTCTCCCAAGACTTGCAAGTGAGCCACACCCTTTTCAGCATCGACCAATTGACCTGTTTCCAGATCGATGAGCGCGAAGTAGGCATCCACTTTACGGGCAATTTGGGCAAAAGCATCCAGCGTCTCTATTTTCTTGTCGGCCTCAGCCTCCAACGCCTCCCATTTAGCCAGATGCTGGTGCAGGCGCTTGCTTGTTTGCGATTTGGCAAAGAGCGCTTCTCGTTCTGCCACTTTAATCAGGGCCGCGTAGGCTTGCTCTTCCAAGCGAGTTGCTTGACCCCACATGGGACGCAGCAAGTGATCCCAATCCAATTGATGGTGACTCAATTCGGCCGCTTGTACACCAGCCGCCAAACCAGTGCCGGCATCGGAAGCAAACTGCCTGGTTTCGGGTACGTCCAGCAAGACACAACCCCAAGTGTGGCCATCTCGTTCGTCCTGGCGGGTCAAGGCATAGATGTAGAGCGAATCATTGCCCACCACCAACAGATTGGGCAGCCCATTGGCGAATATCTCATCACCAGCCAGGGTTTCGTTGCTCGCCGGTTCAAGCTGCTCATTCACCTGTTGGGCGACTTCTTCCAGGCTAGCCAACTCGCTATTGACCTAGCCTAACGAGATGTTTGTATCCAACATTTCGGACAAACAGGTTTTCACGCCACGTTGGCTGACTCCCAGTTCACTCAAAGTCAGCACGCTCCGTTGCAGACGATTCTTCGTCACTACTACATCTCTCTGCTGGGGTTGCGGGCCATGCTGTCCAGGGATCATGGCGCGAATCAAGGCATCTCTGCCTGTGGTGGTCATGTCATACAGTGCCTGTCGCGACAGTTGATACGTTTCAGCCAATTGCTTTACTCTTCCCCAAGGTCGGTTCGGCGACATCATCTCTATCACAATTTGCGCTCTTTCTGCGGGCACTATATCATCTCGTCTTTCGGCCACGGGTTTCCTCCTTTTTGTATAATCGGCTCTAGTAAAACCAATTATGCACTGGAAACCTGTGGTTTTCTTTTATCAATTTGTCAAGCTAACTTGAACCATGCCCAAAAGCTATTTCAGAATGAGAAATGTGTAGCCAATGCGGAAACAGTCATTGTTCAAGTCAGCAATGATAATGGACGGAGTTCGCCGCTAACTGATGCTGCAAAGAAAATCTTGGGTGGCTGGTTGCTAAGTGATGTTGATGAGTAAACCAGAGCCTTACACCCATTTAATGAGACAAAATCTCCTTTATTGACAGGGTATGTTCTCTGATGGGGGAATGACCTGCCGGGCATGGGATGGCTGCGATTGAGGTTTTGAGCGACCGTGCCAGCGCACCTGACGGTGCGCGTTAGGGTGGCTATCGCAATCCGCCCTCCGTATCTATCTACCCTTAAAATCCCAAGGAATGAAATATCGAGATGAGTGAGACAGACCAACAAGTGTTTGTTGCAACAGTTCAGAAAGAAGGAAGTTTTACGTTTGTAACAATTCCATTCTCACCGCGCGAGGTCTGGGGAGCGAGACCTCGCTATCCTGTTTCAGGAACGATAAATGATATTGCCGTGCGCGGCACTCTGGGCGCATTGGGACAAGATTATTTTCTTCGTTTGGCAGCAGCCTGGACACGAGACAGCGGAATTGAAGCTGGTGCAAAGGTCGCCGTGAGATTATCATTAGCAGAACCGCGGTTGAGCTCCTCGAACAAGGAGTAATGTGGGCAATGAACAAGAGTGACATTACCATGTTGATTCACTTCAACTTTTGGGCAAACGACCGCATTCGGCTCTTCATCACCAATAGTGCAAGCTACGTTTTAGGCAGTAGTCCAGAGCAAGCAATTCAGATCTTGCTCAGTAGTCAAGTTCAGTAGTTTGATAGTCCAAACGCTTCACTCCAAACTCTGCACTATTCATGACGAAGAGCCCCTTTCAGCTGGCCGGGTGTCAGAACGAAGCCTGGATATTCAGCGTTGTGCCTGCCCGGTGCGCTGGTTATCTGATCGTTAGGAGCGTCAAATCGTTCAAGAATTTGGCTTCGTCCTTTTCTGTTTTTCAGGCTGACCGAGGTCTATGGTCAGAAGGTTGGAAGAGATGGAAACAATTGAAATGAGCCAGGATATCCCCGCTTGGGCAAAGCAGCGTGTCCTCCCAGATGATCCCGATTTTTTAGAAGTACGCCAGTTGCATCGTCAAGGTA
>CALFEW010000544.1 GCA_937958365.1 uncultured Chloroflexota bacterium
GGAGCAAAACAACGTGGCGTCGCAAGGATTGGTGACGGGCACGGCCGTTTACCTGTCGCCGCCGCAAGCCACGCTGTTAAGCGATAATCTGGACGTGCTGGCCGGGCTGGGGTTTCAGATTGAGCCGTTTGGCCCTAACGCTTTTATGGTGCGGGCCATCCCCGCCATGTTAGCCAGGATGGATCCGGCGCAGGCGGTTGTGGCGGTCGTCGAAGATTTAGAACGGGGTGATGCGCCGCTGCAAGGCAAAATCGAAGCGAAGATCATCCTGCGCGTGTGCAAGACGGCGGCCGTAAAGGCCGGCCAAACCCTGTCTCTGGCTGAAATGGAAGCGATGGTCTGGCAGTTGGAAGCGTGCCAGAATCCGCATACGTGTCCACACGGCCGTCCTACCCTCATTTATCTATCAGTAGGTCAGTTAGCCCGGCAGTTTGGCCGAATTTAAGCCTGGCGGATAGTACTCGTATTCGGTAATCCGTCAGGCGCTACCTCTGGTAAACGCCATCGAAAAAGGTAGCGTCCACTGAACATTGATTACGCCTAACGGGGCTTACGGCGAGGTTTGCCGTCAAACGTTTATTCCGCCTCCGGCGTTTCCAGCACGATGCGCAAATTCTGGAACGACAGTCGCCAGCCGCCGTCCCGCCCATTGTCGCACGGCTCAATGCGCAGCCCGCTGATCTCCGGGCTGCCATCCACCAGCATGACAGAGTACGAGACGCCGGGCGTCATGGTAAAATCACCATAACCGGCCCCCTGTTCTGGCTTGAAGCCGGTGAAAAAGTGGTCTTCCCCGCCGTCCCAACGCACGATCACTTCCACGCCGGGCAGTTGGTTGAGCAGGGCGTCTAACGTTTCCACCTCGATGCGTGTCACGGCCGTTCCCGCTTCACACACCCTATCTTGAGACAACAGGCGGTAAACGGGCTGCGGCGTGGCCGTCGGGGCGGTGGTGGGGCTGGGCGTGGCGGTAGGTTGGGGGGTGCGGGTGGGAACGGCCGTATGCGTCGGCGTCGGCGCGGGGGTATCGGTGGCGGCCGGCGTAGCCGTAAGGGTGGCTGCCGCCAGGTCTGGCGCAAACAAGGCCACAGCCGCCCCTTCCGCGCCCAATTTTTGCGCCAACTGCGCCAGGTGTTCGATGTCTGCGGCCGGCCGCTGCGCCCGTAAATAGCTCTCCAACTGCGCGTCTACCCGTGCGGCCAGCGCCTCATCACCCAGCGCCGCCAGGCGTTCACTGGCCCGTTCCCAATCGCCCTCGGCCGCATAACTTTCGCTGACCAGATAGATGTATTCTTCTTTGTATTTTTCGCTAAAGCGGGAAGGGCTGGCGTCCGTATACACCACCGGCGCGACCACCCAGGCATAATACAGCGCCCCCGCCAGCCCGATGATTAACCCCAACAAGAACAGCCCGGCAGCCGATAACTGCGCATTTCGACCAGTGGTTTCTGACGGCGGCTGGCGGCGACGGCGGCTCATGGGGCAACCGGCTCCGAGGTTGGCGTGAGGAAGGGCTGCAAGGCAGGTGAATCCAGGCCCAAATCGTGGGCCAACTGGGCCAGGCGGCGTGTATCGTCGCCGCGTTCACCCAGTAAGATTTGGTCCAGCACGTAGGCGTTGAGGAAATTACGGCCGTCTTCGCCTAACGGGATCAATCGTTGTTGGGCGGCTGGCAAATCGCCATCGGCAGCGTAAACGGTGGCTACCATTAGCAGGTACTCTTGCTTATAAGGCGCAGCCAACACCGCCGGATTGGCGTCGGTAAATTCGGTGGGCCAGGCAATCCAGCCCAGGTAAAGACCCAGCAGAATGCCTGCGACCAATCCTAACCCCACCAGCCCTGTGATGCGCAACCAGCGTCTCATCGGTAATAAAAGGTCCGTTTACCATAAAAAAAGGCCACCTTGTCCTGGTAGCCTGCTTTTATCATTTGCCCGGCTCTGCCCCGGCGCTTATAATCCGCTGCGGTCTAAATTTGGTGCCGAAGGTGGGAATCGAACCCACACTCCCGAGGGAACACGATTTTGAGTCGTGCGCGTCTGCCTATTCCGCCACTTCGGCGATGACCAAAATTGGACACGGACGGGAGTATAGAGCAAGCAGAAAATTCTGTCAAAAATAGTGACAAAGGGCAAGAGGGAAGTTGGTTAGTTTGTTCGTTTGATGGTTGGTTGGCTTCCAACCTATCAACCAACCGACCACTAACCAACCATCCAACCATGGACGAAGCGGCGATCATCAGGCAAGCGCAAAAGGGAGACGTGGCGGCTTATAACCGGCTGGTTTTGCAGTACCAAAGCCTGGTCTATAACGTTGTCTATCGCATTATGGGCGAGCGGCACGGGGCGGAGGATATGACGCAGGAGGCGTTTATTTCGGCTTATCAGGCGCTCAACCGGTTTCGTGGCGGCAATTTTAAGGCGTGGCTGCTGCGCATCGCCACCAACGCCTGTTACGATGAACTGCGCCGCTACAAACGCCGACCGCAATCCTCGCTGGAAGAACTGACGGAAGAGAATGAGTCGTTTGCCTTTTTGCGCAGCCCGGAGGAAGGGCCGGAAGCGCAGCAGCAGCGTTTGGAAATGATGCGGGCCATCGAACATTGCCTGGATGATTTGCCGGACGACCAGCGGGTAACGGCCGTTCTCCGCGACATCGAAGGCTACGATTACAACGAAATCGCCGACATCACCGCATCCTCTTTAGGCACTGTTAAATCACGCCTCAGCCGCGCCCGCACCAAACTGCGCGACTGCCTGCAGGGTTTTGCGGAACTATTGCCCGCCGAATATCGTCTACAAATCAACAACTAACCACTATCAACTATCAACTATTATGTTTGACTTTGTACGAAATCTCAGCAAATCGGAGCAGGAAAGGCGACAGGAAGCGCTCAGCGCCTACCTGGACGATATGCTGCCTGCGCGCCGCCGCCAGGAATTGGAACGCCTGCTGGCGACGGACGACGATTTGCGCCGAGAACTGGACTTGCAGCGGCAAATTCGCCAGCAAATGCGGACGATGCCGCAGCGGTCTGTGCCGCGCAGCTTCACCCTGGACCCGGCGGCGTATGACCGGCCGCGTAAGGAGCCATGGGTGCAGGCGTACCCTGTGCTGCGCGCCGCCACGGCCCTGACGGCCGTTTTCTTTGTGGTGGCGCTGGCGGCCAGCCTGTTGTCGTTTAACAACGGGGCGGCGGGCATGGTTTCCCTGGCTCCGGCGATGGAAAGCGAACTGGCGTCTGCGCCTGAAGATACGGCCGAGTTGGCTCCGGCTGAAGCGTTTACAGCGGATACGGCCGTTCCTGAAGTCGCCGAATCGGGTGTGATGGCCGAAGAGTCTGCCCCTAAAGCGACAGAGGTTGAAGGCGAGATGGCAGACGCGGCGGCTTTTTCGGCCGAAGTGGCCGTCGAAGAAGCGGCCGCTGTGGAGGCCACCGCAGCGCCTGCGACAGCGGGTGGCGCGGTTGAAGAATCTGCCTTGCCTGCGCCTGCGGCTACCGCTTCGCCCATGCCTGCTGAAGGGTTGTTCCAGGCAGCCGAGCCAACGACTTTGCCCACCGCCACCCCTTCGGAATTACCCAGACCGGCGTTGGACGCCACCGCCGAAGCTGACGCGACCATGGTCGAACGCTCTGCCACCCTCAGCCCGCCAACCGAGGCGGATACGGCAAACGCCGCGCTTTCCCAGGCCGCGCCGGTAGAATCACAGCCGCCATCTGCACCGGCTATCCCTTCGCGTGCAGTCTGGCCGATAGTTGTCATTGGCCTGGGAGGGGTACTGGTTGTCCTGGTGGTGGTCACATTGGCTGTCCGGCGGCGGTTGTAAGCTCGAATTAAACCAATTGAGCCATTTGGGTGAACTATGTCCTCGTCAACGGCCGTCAACAGCGCCCCTGAATCGTATGTCTATTGCCCCCGCTGCGCCACACCGCTGGTCACACGGCCGTTTATGGATAAGCCGCGCCGCGTTTGCCCTGCCTGTAACTTTGTCCATTTTACCGACCCGAAGGTGGGCGTGGGGGTGATGGTGGTGGAAGACGGCCGTATCCTCCTGGTGCATCGGGCGATGATCCCGGAAAAAGGGAAGTGGAGCATTCCCGCCGGGTTTGTGGACAGCGGCGAGGACCCTCAGGAAACGGCCGTGCGCGAAGCCGAGGAAGAAACCGGCCTGGTCGTGGTTATTACCGGCCTGGTGGACGTTTATTTTAATCCGCCGCCAAAACCGGGCGCACCCGGCGCTTCCATCTTCATCCTCTATCGGGCGGAGCGGGTGGGCGGGCAGCTGCAGGCCGGCGATGATGCCACCGCCGCCGCCTTTTTTGCCCCAGACGAACTGCCGGAACTGGCTTTCGCCAGCACCCACGACGCTATCCGCCGCCTGCGAGCGGCCGGCGAACGGCAGAAGTGAGACTTGTATTTGGTAATCCGTAATCCGTAATCCGTGAACCGTA
>CALFEW010000545.1 GCA_937958365.1 uncultured Chloroflexota bacterium
CCTGTTCGATTTTCTTCCAGGGCAGGTCTTGCCATTCATACATCGGTCGCATTGCCGTGTTCATAACATCTGTACTCCTACTGACATCTTTACCTTCCAATCAAGCGTCTCCACGTCAGCATATCCGAAGCATTACCTTCGGCATTGGCTTTTTGGAGAATCTTGCCCGCCTATTGCTTACGGCTGGTTGCCTGCTCATGATGAGAGCGTAAGGCAGGTTACTTCGTTCCGACTGTCCGTTTGATGTATCCGTAGGGTCAAACTATCCACCGGGTTTCGCGGGGGTGAACACTGGTCAGCTAGTCATCTGCCAGACCCCTATCCTGTACCATTTTGGTCAAACCTGTTAATCTGCGTTGGCTTGTCACCTATTACGATGGTTCAGTTTGTTCGTGTTCCTACCCATAGATACCTGCTCGCAAGTGTGGCTCAGTCAGATTTTGAGTTGACCTGCTTTTCATCCCGCTTTCCACGATTGATGACCATGCGCACGCAGAGGGATGACGCTTTTCCCCGTTCACTAGGGGTTGGGGATTACACCCAACATCGAACAGTCAGTTGTCAAGGTTCTGCTTAGCCAAAGCTGTTACCTTGCTGCTCATCCCCCGGTCAACGGCCGGTTTCGAGCAAACGAATCGCACGACTAGGATCGGAACAGAAAAAGGACATAGGGGAATATCTGGGAAACTATGCTACTGAGATATTCCCGTACAGATCACGGCCGTTTCTGCTGTAACGGCCGTAATCCCCCAACTTCAGGCTGTGCTGTGAGCATAAACTCATACCGACCAGTCAGGCGAATGTGTTCATACCATAGCGGTGTCAATCGTTTGACATCCTCCTCATGGACAGCCACACCAGTCGCTCGCAAATGCTCAATCGCCTTACCCATGTACAACGTATTCCACAGAACAATCATATTCACCACTAGCCCTAACGCGCCCAGTTGGTCTTCCTGCCCTTCCTGATACTTCTGCCGCAATTCCCCGCGGCGGCCATGAAAAACTGCCCGTGCTAACTGATGCCGCTGCTCACCACGGTTCAATTGCACCAGAATACGCCGCCGGTACTCAGGTTCGTCAATGTAGTGCAGGAGATACATCGTTTTGGCGATACGGCCAACCTCGGCAATTGCTTTAGCCAGCGCCGATGTGCCCTTCCCCGCTTGAAGCGTTTTCATCAACTCCGAGGCGCTCAAGCAGCCCAACTTCAATGAAGCCGCCATGCGCAACAGTTCATCCCAATGGGCCACAATGCGCGCCACATTAATTGGGTGTCGAGCAATCTTGTGCAACGCCCCATAACGCGCTTTTTCATCAATGCGCCAAAAACGAGTCTTGCCAATGTCGCGTAGACGCGGACTGAACTGATACCCCAACAGCCAGAACAGGCCAAAAACAATATCGGTGTACCCGGCCGTATCCGCCATCACTTCCACTGGTTTCAACACAGTTTTCTGTTCCAGTAGCCCATCCAGAATGTACATCGCTTCCCGCACAGCGCCAGGGATCACGGCACTATAAAACGAGGTGAACTGGTCGCTGGTGAAAGTAAAGAGGGTAACGCCATGCCCTTCGCCAAAGTATTTCCAACTAGGCATAGCATTTAACGCCTCCAGCGGTAACTTAAAGCGCTGCCCATCCGCGGAAGCGACATCACCGCTACCCCATAGTTTGGCTAAAGTCAGATTGGTCTGCGCCGCCACCAGGCGGGCATTGGCCCGCGTCAATGTTTCGTCACGGATGTAATTTTGCTGTACCCACAACAGCCGACTGCGCCGCAGAGCAGGGGTTTCTGAGCGCGCCACATCATCCAGGCTCACATTGCACGCTTCCGCCAACAAGACAGCGCAGATAGAGAGCGACAAATCCTCCGCCCGCGCTTGCGTTTCACTCATATGGCTGAACTCATCCGTAAAACCGGTGATGGCGGCTATTTCTAGCAGCAAATCAGGCAAATCCAGCGGTGGTAGCAGGCCCTCAACCTGCTGTTTAAGCGCCACCAACCGTTTGCCCTCGGCCAATTTTTCTGGCCGGTTCAGGCTGATACGTTCAAACTCCCCTTCCTTTTTAATAGAGACCGACTTGTTTTGCCCAAATCGTTTAGCTACTTGACGATATAACTGGTCAAGTTGTCCGGCTAGTTTGGCTATTTCTTGAGCGCCATCAGTGGATTTTCCTAACGCCGCACATACATGGGGCCGCGCCTTCTGCCATGCTTCGCCAGACAACAATTGTTGTCGTTGGTCTTGCCAGCGCAGACTGGGCGTGACAAAAACGTCACGCCGCTGCAAGGCGGCTAACAACTGATGCAGGACACAGAAAGTGTAATAACGCCGGTCAATGATTTTCTCGCTGTTCAGAACTACCCGTCGCCAGTCAGCGCCGGTTATCACGCTTTGGGGCGCGTCCTGTAAGTCGGGTTGAGGCTTTTCATGGTCCAGCCGATAAAGAAAACGCCAGGCTGAGAGCAAATCAGACTCGTCGGCTATACTCTTGAACGCAACCGTTTGTAATAATGTGGGCAAGAACTGGCGTATAGACCGGTAGCTGTGCGCCAATTGGTCGTAATAATGAGGCCCGTGGCGCGATATTTCCTGGCTAAGCAGCGTTACCGCTTGCGTGAGACTCTCTTTGGGAATCTAAGAAAAAATGGTTTCGCGAATGTTGTCGGCCAATAAATT
>CALFEW010000546.1 GCA_937958365.1 uncultured Chloroflexota bacterium
CATGGTTCAGTTCAGGCAAAATGTGCTTTACAAATTTATCAAGAAAGCATGTCATACTGAGGTCCTCCGAAGCATCCCGCTCCTCTGGTGGGCGTGGGATGCTTCGCTCCGAAGACTGCGCTCAGCATGACAATTCAGGGTAAATTTGTCAAGAAGGTGTTCCGCTCGATGAACCAATGCCCAATTAACGAAGAACAGGGAACTTTGTAACCAGGATGTTACCGGATCGTGTTATGGTAACGGTGTAGAAAATTCCCCGATGTTTTCAAATAAGGAGAAAATCCACATGCCTACTGTCCCAACTTTACCCGGTATTACTTCGCAAATGGTGCAAACGGATCGCCTGAATGTTCATGCCCTGTTGAGTGGGCCGGAAGCTGGCGTGCCGGTGCTGTTTGTGCATGGCAACGTCTCCTCGGCCACTTATTGGGAAGAGACGATGCTGGCCTTACCGGCCGGCTTCCGCGGCATCGCCGTGGATTTGCGCGGCTACGGCGACACCGAAACGCTGCCCGTAGACGCCACCCTCGGCCTCAGCGACATGGTGGCCGACATTTACGCCCTCACGCAGACGCTGGGCCTGGGCCAATACCACATCGTCGGGCACAGCATGGGCGGCGGCATCGTCATGAAATACGCCATCGCCCACGCCGCCGACCTGCTCTCCATCACCCTGGTAGACCCCATGTCGCCCTATGGCTACGGCGGCAGCAAAGGCGAAGACGGCGCGATGACCTACGACGATGGCGCGCCGACCGGCGTGAATCCCGAATTTGTGCAACTGCTGGCCGCCGGCGAACGCGGCCTGGAAAACCCCATGTCGCCGCGCAACGTCTTCCGCCAGTTCTACGTCAAGCCCCCCTTCATGACCGAACGCGAGGACGATCTGGTGGCCTCCATGCTCACCACCCGCATCGGCGACGACTGGTATCCGGGCACGTCTGTGCCCTCCGCCAACTGGCCCGGCGCGGCTCCGGGCGACAGGGGCATCATCCCGGCCTTTAACCGCAAATACTTCAATGCCAGCGCCCTGTCCACCATCGAGCCGAAGCCGCCCATTCTGTGGATTCGCGGCGCGGACGATTTGATTGTGGGCGACATGGCGCTATTTGACCTGGCGGCGCTGGGGGCGATGGGCGCTGTCCCCGGCTACCCCGGCGCAGAGGAATGCCCACCGCAGCCCATGCTGGCGCAAACGCGGGCGGTGCTGGAAGCCTATCAGGCCAACGGCGGAGCCTATCAAGAAGTGGTGATTGCCGACGCAGGCCATTCGCCCTACCTGGAGAAACCAGCCGAGTTTAACGCCGCATTCCACGCCCACCTGGGTTGATGGTCTGGACGCAATACCGGTATAAATGAAGGGTCTGCTGCCTGAAGGGGTAGCAGACCTTTTTGATTGTAGTATAGCTTAACCTTTTGTAGCTTTTGTGCTACACTTTGTTCAAATGAGCGATCTCCCCATCGAACTGCTTGAGTACCTGGATCGTCATGACCGGAATCCTTTTCGAGACTGGCTAGAAGGTTTAAAGGATCAACAAGCCCGGGCCCGGATTCGCGTGCGACTTAATCGCGTTCGCCTTGGCAATTTTGGCGATTGCAAAAGTTTGGGCGGTGGCGTCAGCGAATTGCGAATATCTCATGGCCCTGGTTACCGGGTTTACTTTGGGCGAAAGGGCAACACGGTGGTTATTTTGTTGTGTGGGGGCGATAAAGGAACGCAGTCCAAAGACATTGCTTTAGCACAGGCGTATTGGGAAGATTATCAACGGAGGACAAAATGAATCAATTAACCGCAAAGTATGAGGAAGGGCTAAAGGCGGCTTTGGCTGACCCGGATGAAGCGGCTGCTTATCTGAATGCGGCTCTTGAAGAAAATGACCAGGAAGTTTTTCTTCTGGCTTTACGGGATATTGCGGAAGCCCGCGGTGTTTCTAAGGTGGCTCAGCAGGCAGCGCTTAATCGGGAAAACCTTTACAGAATGCTATCGCCAGCCGGAAACCCTCAACTATCTAGCCTGAATGCGTTATTGCGCAGTCTGGGTTTACGCCTGGCTGTGGAAGTCGAAGTCGTTTAAATCCCAAGAGATCATCCCCTTCGATTCCCCATTTAGCCAACCTGCCCAACCGTCAACCTGCCCCATTTGTAACTTTTGTGTAACCGGCCTGTGTTACATTGCCCACGTTGTCCACACAACAAAGGGAAATGTCATGTCCGAAACGGCCGTTACCTCCTTCATCATCCGCTTCATCCAGGAGCAAGACGAAAACGACGCCACCTGGCGCGGCCTCATCCGCCACGTCCAGACCAGCAATGAAATCCGCTTCACCAACATGACCGACGCCCTGAAGTTTATGGCGAATTATGTAGACCTGGGGACAGAGAAGAAAGAACGGGAGATTGGAGATTAGAGATTGGAGATTGAACGTCGCCAATCGCCAATCTCTAATCCCCATTTTCGAGCAAACCATGGACCAATACGCCCACATCAACAACTTGCGCCTGCACTACCTGGCCCGCGATGGCGGCGATCCCGCCTTGCTGCTTTTGCCGGGGCTGACGGCCAATGCCCATGCGTTTGATGGGCTGGTGGCGGCCGGATTAAGCCCGCGCTGCCGCACCATCGCCGTGGACTTTCGCGGGCGCGGCCTGAGCGACAAGCCGGCGACCGGCTACAGCATGGCCGAGTATTGCGGCGACGTGCTGGGACTGATGGATGAACTGGGGTTGGACACGGCCGTTCTCTGTGGTCATTCCTTTGGCGCACTCATCGGCCTGATTCTGGCCGCGCAGCATCCGGAGCGCTTCAGCCACCTCATCATGCTCGATTCCTCCCACCTGCTCATCACCCCAGAAACCGTGACGCTGATCAAGGCGTCGTTGGACCGCCTGGGCAAGACGCTGCCTTCGATGGACGCTTATCTGGCCGCGATGCGGCAGATGCCTTACCTGCAAGGCTATTGGGACGACTGCCTGGAAAGCAACTTCCGCGCCGACGTGCGCGTGAACCCGGATGGCTCCGTGCAGCCGCACGCCACCCCGGCCATCATCGCCGAAACCATCGAACATGAGTATGCGGAACCGTGGTTGGAAAGTGTAACGGCCGTTACCCAACCCGTCCTGCTGCTCAACGCCCCCAACCCCTACGGCCCGCCCGGCGCGCCGCCCATTTTGTCGGCAAAGATGGCCCGGGAAACGGCCGTACTCTTCGCCAATTGCACCTACCAACAAGTCCCCGGCAACCACATCACCATGCTATTTGGCGAAAATGCCCGCCATACGATGGCGGCAATTTCGGATTTCGGATTTGGGATTTCGGAATCGGGAGAGCCAGTGTGATGGACAAGGAGACGATGAAACAGCGGACGAAACAATTTGCGCTCCGCAATATTCGTTTAATCCAAACGCTGCCGCCTGGTCAGGTAAGCGATGTGCTGAGCAAACAGTTGTTGCGCTCATCCACTTCCGTCGGCGCAAATTACCGTGCCGCCTGCCGCGCCAAATCAACCGCCGATTTTATCTATAAACTCAGCATCGTTGAAGAAGAAGCCGACGAATCTGCCTATTGGCTCGAACTTCTCGTCGAATCCGGCTTAGTCAAGGCCTCTTTACTCGAAGAACTGATGCAAGAAGCAGACGAATTAGTCGCCATCACCGTCGCCACTATTCGCTCCACCAAACAAAAAGAACCGAAACAAAGCTTATGACCCCACCCTCCGAAATCCGAAATCCGAAATCCGAAATCCCAACCGTAGGGATTGTTAGCACCGGCACATACTCGCCCCCCGGCTATCTCACCGCCGCCGACATCGCCGAACGCAGCGGCTACCCGGAATGGGTCATCCGCGATAAGTTAGGCATCACCAAAAAGCACGTCGGCGGGCCAGACGATCAGCCCAACGAAATGGGCATCAAAGCCGCCCTCGACTGCCTGCAAGACAGCGGCGTAGACCCCCAAGAGATTGACGTCGTCCTCTGCACCACCGAGGAATGGCGCGAATACCTGCTCTGGACCTCCGGCATCCACCTGGCCTACGAAATCGGCGCCACCAATGCCTGGGCGATGGACATCCACACCCGCTGCGCCACCACCGTCGGCGCGATGAAAATGGCGAAAGACATGATGATCGCCGACCCGGAAATCAACACCATCCTCATCGCCGGTGGCTACCGCGTCAGCGATTTCATCAACTTCAAAAACCCGCGCACCACTTTCCTATGGAATATCGGCAGCGGCGGTGGGGCGATGCTGCTGCGCAAAAACCACCCGCGCAACCAAGTCCTGGGCAGCCATCTCATCAGCGATGGCTT